>JAGMZX010000031.1:13605-46403 GCA_018005585.1 Candidatus Hydrogenedentota bacterium
GGTGAAGGAGAGGGTGAAGGAGAGGGTGAAGGAGAGGGTGAAGGAGAGGGTGAAGGAGAGGGTGAAGGAGAGGGTGAAGGAGAGGGTGAAGGAGAGGGTGAAGGAGAGGGTGAAGGAGAGGGTGAAGCTGTCGAACCGATCGATTGTGCGAATGCGACAGTCAAGGACAATCTGGGCGACGCCTCCGGCACCTCAATTGAGATCGGGTATCTGGACCCCGCCGTCGGAGGCAGCGGCGGGTCATTGACGTTCACGTTTGACGTTCCTGAAGCCGTGGACCGGATTGTGATTCTGGGCAGTGACGGCTACTTTGGCCTGGTTGCCGACCCGGGCACTTCCGCCACTCTGAATGTCAGCACGGCCGCCGACGGCTCACCCGGCGCAACGGCCGACGCCGTGACTTACACCGTGACCTACGAGATTGAGTCGCCGCAGGGGTCGGGCCAGTACGTAGCGGGCGATGACTGTGTCCTTGTCACGACGTGGGCGCCGCCGTCATGCGAGGTCAATTTTGACCCGGCGACGCCTGTGCCCGGCGCAGCCGCGGAGATTAGCGTCGTGCTGCGGAACGCGCACTACGACGGCGTGAACGGCCGGTTTGGGGTGCTGACGTCTGACGCGGCGGGCTGGACGGCCGACGTGCAGCTTGCCGCTGGAGCGCCGGGCCTCACGACCAGCGCAAATGCCGTGCAATACGACCCGGCGTTCACGTGGCCAAGCTGGAACGCGCCGCAGCACGAGGGGTTGTACCAGGTGGCTGTCCCAGGCCCCGGCACGGACAATGCGAGCGAGTGCGCCAGGCGGGCCGGCGAGACCCCGACGGGCATCCACACGTCCGACCGGAACGAAAACCACCGCATCGATCTCACGGAACTGCTGCGCGTGATTCAGTTTTACAATTCGGGCGGATTTCAGTGCGCGGCAGAGCCGGGCAGCACGGAAGACGGGTACGTGCCCGGTGCGGGCGGCAACCAGGGTTGCTCGCCGCATGACAGCGACTACAATCCGGGCGGACCGGACTGGGATGTAGACATCGTAGAATTACTTCGGATAATACAATTCTACAACAGTGGTGGATACCATTATTGCCCGGGCGACGGCACGGAAGACGACTACTGCCCGGGGCTTGTGAATTAGGCGGCTTCGAAATGATGCGTTTCCCCTCCCGCGGACGGTGAGGGAGGGGGCGCATCTTTTCTTGTCGTCGGGTTGTGATTCCGGGGCCGCGCCCGTATAGTTTTCTTCAAACCCATTGGGCTCAAGGTCAGCAAGCGTTATGACCAACCAGACGACTTCCCCGCTGCCGCCGGCCCGGAATCCCGGCGCTCTGATGCGCGCGGCGCGGCGTCTCCTGTCCTGGGTTGTGGGTGTCCTGCTCATACCCGCCGTGATACTCGTGGGCCTTGAAGGGACCTTGCGCGCCGTCGGCTATGGCATGGATGTCGCGCCCTTCATCAAGAAGACGATCGACGGGCAAGTAGTGTATTTCCGCAACCGGGCGTTCATGGAACAATTCTACGGCCTACCCATCCCGCCGGACCTTTGGGAACCGGCGGCGTGGGCCATTACGGCCGAGAAGCCGGAGAATACCTGCCGCATCTTCGTGTTCGGCGAGTCCGCCGCAATGGGTTGGCCCTCTTATGAGTATTCCTTTTCGCGCATTCTGGAGATCATGCTCAAGAACAAGTATCCAGGTGCGCGCTTTGAGGTCTACAACGCGGCCTATGTCGCGCTGAACTCGCATGCATTGCGCCGCGTCGCGACCGCATGTGCCGCGTTTGACCCCGATCTCTATATTCTGTATGTCGGGAACAATGAGTTTGGGGGACCCTTCAGCGCCAATGCGATTGCCGCGAATGGCGACGTGCCGGATGCGGACCTGGTACAACTCTTCTTCGCAATGACTGAATTCCGCGTTTTCCAGCTGTTGCGGGCGCTGCATGAGCAAGTGTTTGGCGCGCAACCGGCGGACACTTTCGTTATTTCCGGAGAAGCGATTGCGAATTTGCGCATTACGCAGCCCGGGGTCGAAAAGATATACGGGAATTTTGCCGCTAATCTCGAAGCGATGTGCCGGACGGCGCACCGGGCGGGCGGGCGCACGCTGCTCGCGACGGTAGGCGCGAATCTACGCCACTGGTCGCCGAAAGACTCCGCACATTATCGTGAACTGTCGCCCGAGCAACTGGCCCAGTGGGACCAGGCTTTTGCCGAGGGCCGGAACTTGCAGGAGCAGGGCAAGTTCCGGGAAGCGCTTTCCGCTTATCAGCAGGCGCTGGGTCTCGACGACACCTATGCCGAACTGCGCTTCCGCGTGGCGCAATGCTACTGGGAATTGGGGGAGTACGATCAGGCGCGCGAGCACTTCACGGCGGCGCTGGACTGGGATGGATTCTTCTGGGCGCGCAGCAAGACGCGACACGGCCAGATCATCCGGGAAACGGCCGCGCGTTTCGCTAGCGAAGACGTGACGCTGGTTGATGTTGCGGGGGCGCTCGCCGCAGTGAGCCCTCATGGCGTAGTAGGGGCGGAATTCTATCCCGACTCCTGCCACAGCAATTTTGAGGGGAGCTATTTCATTGCGAAAGCGCTGTTCGACGACTTGCGCCCCGTGCTGCCCGAATGGATAGTCGCACACGAGAACACGGCTGCGGACGAGTTGTCCGCGGCGCGCTGTGCGGAACTGCTCGGCTATTTCAGCCGGATTCAAGACCTGCAGGCCGTGCTCGACGGGAATAAGGCCGCGGGCGTCGGCTCACTGCCGTATCTCGAGGAGCAGACCGCCGCATTGCACGACGAACTGACTCCGCCGTCGCTGGAAGAGCAGTCAGAAACCCTGCGGCATTCGCTTGAGGAGTTCGGCGAAGACTATTTTCTGCGGGCGCGTTATGTCAACGCGCTCTTGCAGATCGGCAAGGTCCAGGAAGCGAAGGAGCAGGCGCGTCTCGTGGCCGAGCATCATCCGTACCGGCCGCGCGGCTATCGGCTTCTGGGCGAGTGTCTGGCCGGTGAGGGCGATTACCGGGGGGCAATTGCATATTGCGAACAAGCGCTGGCGCTATGCCCGGAGGACCCCGATACGCTGACCCTGTACAGCCACTGCCTTCATACGGACGGGCAGGACGCACGCGCGTTGGCCGTGTTGCGTGACGCAATCGCAAAATTCCCGACGTTTGGTCCACTGCGCGGGGCGGAGGGGGACCTGCTGCTCGCGATGAACCAACAAGGAGAAGCCATGCAGGCCTATCGTGCGGCCATCGAGGCGCAGCCCGAAAACCCGTTCTATTGCGAGAAACTCGCGTCTATTTACTTGAAACGCGGCGATTGCGCAGGCTTAATCGAAGAATGGCGACGCGCTACCGCGGAGCATCCGGAATCCGCGCTGGCGTGGATGTTCCTGGGCCGCGCACACGTGGCCGCAGGCGACCCGGAGGCGGCCTTTCAGGCCTATATACAGGCTGCAGCCCTTGGCCCGTCTGACATCGGTCTCAACGCCTCGATGGCCGCCGAATTCCTTGCCCTCGGCCGCGCATTTCTGGACAGGGAAGCGCCGCAACGGGCTCTGGAAACAGTCCGTGAGGCGAGAGCGTTGCGCCCCGACCCTGTAGCGCTTGCCGTCCTGGAGGCGGATGCCTGGATTCAGGCGGGAGAACCGGAACGTGCGGAAGCAGTGTATCTCGAGACGGCGCGGGAACACCCGTGGGAGTATGACCTGCTGGACCGCTTGGTGGCTTTCTATCGACAGCGCGACGCGCTGCGGGATTGCGCCCGGATGCTCGAATCGCTGGCGCGTGAACGGCCTGATGAGCCCATGCCGCGGCTTTTCTTGGGATTGGTCCTGGGACAGACCGGGGACGAAATCGGTGCCGAGCAGGCGCTTCGCAACGCTTGCGCTCTTGCGCCGAAAGACGCACGGTGTACAACGGCGCTGACGACGTTGTTGGCGCGGCGCGTGCAAGCGCGGGCAGCGCGTGGGAATCCACAGGAAGCGGCCAGTCTCTGTCTTGATGCCTTGGGCGAATTCCCGGAGAGCGATTTGCTTTGTGCGGTCTTGTACAGGCTGTTTCCGGCAGGACAAGGAGACGAGGCGCGCATCGCCGCATTCGAGGAGGCTGCTGCGCGTTATCCAGACTCGCAGACCGTTCGCCGGTACCTGGGAGCGGCGCAACGAAAGGACACGACGGGGCCGCCGCCACCGCCGCCCCTGCTGGCCGGTGGCGGAACGGGTGGAAAGATGACCGCGAGGGCGAAAGAAGCAAGTCGCGCAGGGCGCCTCGAAGAGGCTCTCGAACTGTTTGAGCAGGTGCGGCAGGCATCGCCCGGCAACCCGGAGGCTGTTCTCTACATGGTGGATGTCCTGGTCGCGCTGGGACGCACATCGGAAGCGGTCAATAGGTGTCTTGCGGCGCTGCGCGAGTCGCCCGTTGGCGAAATGACGTTTCCGGTCAAGACCCGGCTGGGCTCGCTCTATCTGGAGACGGGCCGCTTGGAGGAGGCCCTGACGACCCTGAGCGAAGTGGCCGATGCGTATCCCCACCGGGTGCTGCCCTTCTTGAACCTGGGCCGGGCATACGCCGACGCGCAGCGCGGGGAGGAGGGCATCGCCCGCTTCGAAGCACTGATCGCTCAACAACCGGACCAGCCTGGCGGCTATATGGGTCTTGCAGGCGCTTACGAGCGCATGGGGCGGCAGGAAGAGGCGCTGCGTTACTTTCAGGATGCCGCGGCGCGCGCGTCGCAGGACAAAGTCACCGCGCTTGTTGCCTTGGGCAAGGCATTCGAGCGCGTGGGGCGGCTTAACGACGCTTGCCAGGCGTATCGCGACGCGCTGCTGGTTGATCCCGCTAACGTACCCGTGGCGGACATGCTTCGGGACGCAACGGCGCGCGCGACCACGGGGCCTGAAGCCTCCGAAGCACCGAAACCCTGATTGCGGTTCGCGCGCCGCGGTTTTTGCAGTGCTGCGCCGGGGCCGTGCTATGCTGCGCCCATGGAGAAGACGCCGCGCGAAATCCTGGAATTGCAGGCGGTGCTTGACAGCATGGCCGACGGCGTCATGGTCATGGACGCCGGCCGGCGCATCCGCCGCTGGAACCGCGCGATGGAACGGCTTACCGGCTACACGGCGGCGGAGGCGCTGGGCCAGTCCTGCGCGTTCCTGCGTCATGACCGGCCCCAGATCGAGGGCCGCATTCTGGGCTTCATCGATTGCGGCGCGGCCATCGAGGGCAGGGTGGAAGGCGAAGAGGTTTTCGTTCGGCGCAAGGACGGGGTTGAGGCGCCGCTGCTGGTGTCGGCGCGCGTGTTGCGAGACGAGCGGGGCGAGACCGTCGGGAGCGTGACGACCTTCACGGATTTGTCGCGCTTGCGCGAACTACAACGCGAGAACCGGTTGCTTCGCGAGGAAGCGCGCGAAATCGCCGCGTTTCACAACATCGTTGGCCGCGGCGCGCGCATGCGCGAGGTGTTCCGGCTCATTGAACTCGCCGCGGCGTCCGAGGAGACCGTGCTCATCCTGGGCGAAACCGGCGCGGGCAAGGAACTCGTGGCGCGGGCGACCCATCATCACAGCGCCCGCAAGGATGGCCCCCTGGTTACGGTAAACTGCACTGCGCTGTCCGAGCCGTTGCTGGAGAGCGAACTGTTCGGGCACGTGCGCGGTGCATTCACCGGCGCCATCCACGACAAGGTAGGGCGATTTGAGAGCGCGCACGGCGGCACGCTATTCCTTGACGAGGTGGGCGAGATGCCGCCGGTCATCCAGGTCAAGCTGCTGCGCGTATTGCAGGAGCGGACCATTGAGCGCGTGGGCGAGAGTCTCACGCGCCGCGTGGACGTGCGGGTTATCGCGGCGACGCACCGTGACCTGACGGCGCTCGCGCGCGAGGGTCTGTTCCGGGAGGACCTGTACTACCGGCTCAAGGTTTTCCCGATACACCTGCCGCCGTTGCGCGAGCGCAAGGAGGACATCGGCCCGCTGACGGAGCATTTCGTGCGCCTGTTTCGCGAGCGGACGGGCAAGGCCATTACAGGCCTGACGCCGGATGCGATGCGGATGGTGATGGACCACGCATGGCCGGGCAACGTGCGCGAACTGGAAAACGCGATTGCACACGGGTTCGTGACCTGCGCCGGGGGGCTGATCGGCCCCTTCGACCTGCCGGTCGAGTTGCGGCGTGCCGGGGTATGCGCGGCAGAGCCCGAGAATGCGCGGCGCGCGGCGTACGAGGGTCCTGCGCGGCGCGGGAAGGTTACGCGCGATGTGTTGGTGCAGGCGCTGGAAGCAACCGGCTGGAACAAGGCCGAGGCCGCGCGGCGGCTGGGCATGGACCGCACGTCGGTGTGGCGTCACATGAAAGCGCTGGGCGTGCCGCTGCGGCCTGAGCCGCCCTGAAGAAGCCGGGGCAAGTGAACCAAAATCGCGCCCGGGGTATGGTATACGCAGCAAACCGCAAGTTTGGGAGATGAACCATGCGAAACCTGTTCGGGATGGGATTGTTCTTGGCCGTGGTCCTGGTGCTGGCCCTTTACGGATGTTCGCAGCCGGCCCCGCCGCCTGCGGGGGCGACCGACAACGCCGCGCCGCCGCCTGACGCGGCTCCCGCTGCGGCGCCCACGGGCGCGCCGGCCGCGGTTGCGGGGCCGCTGCTCAGTGCGGAAGGCACGGCGAAACGTAACGGGCTCGAACTCGCGCTGCACACGGCCTGCGCCGTGTGGCACCGGCGTGAACAGACCCTGCGCGTTACGCTGTATCCGTTTGAGCTCACGGACGACGAGCGGAACCAGGTGATTGGAGGCGCCGATATCGAGGCGCTGCGCAAGGTCAAACCCAACCCAAATCCGGATGTCTGGAGCACGAGCAAGCCCCACGCCGAAATACTCTTGCGTTTCAAGGCGGGCGCACCGAAACTGGATTTGTCGAACATCGAAGATTTGCGTATGGGATTCACGGACTTCGATGCGGAACCGACCGTCTCGGCGAGCCAAGTATACGTGCGGCCCGAGACCGAATACCTGCAGTCGCTGTCTGTTTCCGGCACGGCGGAAGGCGACACGGCGCAATTATCGTTTGTGACGCCGGCGGGCAAAGACCAGCGCGGCGCGGTCACCGTGCGCGTGGATACGGTCATTGTGAAGGTCCAATAAGCCGCGGGGAAGTCTCATGGAAGTCGTCCCGTTGACTCCCGGCGCCTATGCTGCCGCCGGGGCGGTAACCGCGCGCGCGTTCGCGGACGACCCGCTGATGCGGTTCATGCTGCCCGACGCTGGGGCGCGTCAGCGGCAATTGGCGTGGATTCACGCGCGATGGTTTCGCGTCGTGGCGCCGCTCGGCGGCAATTTCACCACTTGCGGCGGCGAAGGCGTTGCGGTGTGGTGGCCGCCGGGCGGGCGCGAGCGCATCACGTTCTGGCGTATCGCGTGCGCGGGCCTGCTGGGAACGCCGCTCCGCGTCGGTTGGCGGGCCATGCGCCGGATGCAGCATTCCTATGAGGACGTCGAGTCGCACGCGGCCGCGTTTCAGGCGCCCTATTGGTACCTGGATATTCTGGCCGTGGACCCGCCACACCAGGGCAAGGGTGCGGGCGGGTCGCTGATCCACCGGGTTACGCAGCAGGCCGACGCCGGGCGTCTCCGGTGCTACGTGATCACGCATAATCCGCGCAATGTGGCCTATTACGAGCGCTTCGGGTTTCGGTTGATGCGCGAGACTCCGCTCGCCCCGGAGGTACGGACGTTCTCGCTGGGCCGCGAGCCGGAACCCGCGGCCCTTGCGCGAGGATGAGCAGCCCCGCCGTTAGAACAAGAACGACAGCAACATGCCCAGCGTGTCCGCCGGGAATTCGCTCGGCCAGCGCAGGTATCGCACGTGGCCATCCAGGTACAGGCAGTTGCCGCCGCCCGGCACGTGATTGAACGTCTCGGCCTTGCCGTACACCGCGATCTCGTCCCAAGTGATGGGTATCTCGCTCGCGGCCTTCGCGCTTGCCGCGGGATTGTTGATGTCCGTGATGAAGAAGCGCTCGATGCCCATCCGCAGACGGGGGACCGGCCCCAGATCATTCATTTTGTCTTCTATGGTGTACGTGCCGCTTACCAGCTTGTCGTAGACCGCATCGACCAGTTCCGGATTCAGGAAGGCGAGGATCGTGCCCAGGTCATTGATGCTCACGGATGCCGGGTCCTCGGGGACCACGCCGCCGGGGCGTACCACCGCGTGCCGGCAGAACGCCCAGCCCAGATAGTAGTAGCTGCCCCGCGCCAGCCGGCATGGCTCCACGGGTTCGTCCAAATCATTGTTCCGGTGGAATGCCTTCCGCACTTCGGCATGGTCGCTGTCTGACGGGCAGACACAGATGTCCGGGTCGTTCAGGTACTCGGGGTAGACCATTGGCCCGTCGAACGAGCAGTCCTTGGCGATATTGCCGCCGCAATCGTAGAGCTTCATCGGCGGGAAGAGCTCGCCCGGGTCTTCGTTCGCGTACATGTTGAAGACCAGGCCCAGTTCCTTGAGATTGTTCTGGCAACTGGCCCGCCGTGCGGACTCGCGCACCCGCGCCAGCGCCGGCAAGAGAATGGCGGCCAGAATGCCGATGATCGCAATGACGACCAATAGCTCTATGAGTGTGAATCCCTTGATACGCAACATGCTCATGATAAGTCCTCCTGCGTTTACCTTCGAGGCAACTTCTTCGCAGCCCCCCTTTGAGTATACCTCACCGCCGTTGAGGTGCAAAGGCCCATTATCTGTCTGGAAGTTATCCCATTATCCATATGACGGGCAGAATTGCACGTTCGATAGGAAGATACCGCTTAAAGAGCCGGGTCGCCTTGCCCGCGCTTCGTAGGGGCGAGGCGTGCATCCGCGGAATCTAACGGAGTATGTCTATCGCCCTGTCGAGTTCTTCTTCCGTGTTGTAGCAGTGGGGGGAGAAGCGCAGAAACGCGACGCCGCGGCGGTTTCGACGCAGTGAGACAATGATCCCCCCCGTTTGGAGTTTGCGGCAGACCGTGTCCATGTCGCGGCCGGGATGGCGAATCGAGATAATTGCGCTGCGGTGTGCGTCGGATGCGGCGGCGGACTGGTCCCACTCTTCGAGATACAGCTGGTAGCCGAGCGGGCGCACGCGTTCGAGGAAATAGCGGCGCAGTTCGAGCACGCGTGCCGCTATCGTATCGATCCCAAAATCCAGAAGCAATTCGAGCGCCGCGGCCATGCCGAATATGCCTGGCAGATTGAGCGACCCGGTTTCGTAACGGCGGCCGCCCTGGTGATATTGCCTGGTTTCCTGGGCGACGTAGTCCGGCGAGTGAACATTCCATGAGCCGAGCAGCGGCGGCGGCAGGAGTTCCTGCCGCGACTGTTTCACATAGAAGATGCCCGCGCCGATGGGTCCGAGCAGCCACTTGTGCGCGTCGGCGCTCAAGAAATCGACGTGGCGCACGGAGACCGGGAACGCGCCAAGGGTCTGGATGCCGTCGAGGCAGAACAGGATGCCGCGCTCGTGCAGGCGCCGGCCGATTGCGTCGATGTCGATGCGGTATCCGCTCATGAAATGGCATGAGGCGAGCGCGACGAGCCGGGTCCGTTCCGTGAGGGCCGCCTCGACAACTTCCCAAGTCAGGACTCCCGGCTGCTCAGGCGCCAGACCGACGGGCCGCACACCGCGCCGCGCAAGCGCTGCCCAGGGATACACGTTCGCGGGGTAGTCGTCGGCGTAGAAGACTACCTCTTCGCCTGGTTGCCACCCGAGGCCGAGCGCCACGATATTCAGGCCCAGCGATGTGGGCCCAATCAGCGAAATCTCCTCGGGCGCGGCCCCGACCAGCGCCGCGGCAAGCGCGCGGGCCTGACGGTCCACCGCTTCGGTGCGCGCGTTTTCCTGGCTGGCGCGGGACCCGGCGCGGCCGAACCCGGCGAGCGCCTCCGCCGCGACGCGCGGCAGCGGCGCCACGCCCGCGTTGGCGAAGAAGGCGCAGGTTTCCGCGACAGGAAATTCGCGGCGGCGCATGGCCTCGTCGTGAATGATGTCATGCAGTGTCATGGCGCGGCAGTGTAGCGAATTGAGGGGTGGAAGTAAACCCGTGTTTGTCCGAAAACCGTTGCTCGGGACCCGGCCCCAGGCGGGATTGACTGTGGGATTGAGCTGTGGACACGCGCGCTGCGTTTCGCGTATACTTCTTTTTCAAGTATACCCTTTGAAATCCGGGTCTGAATGGGCGCAGGCGGCGTGGCGATGGGGTTTTCGCGGCCGTGAGCGGCGGGCGGTGTGACAAGGGCCATCTGTCCCGAAAATGCGCATCCCAGGGAGCACGATCAGGAAGTGAGCCATATCTGGTCGGGGGAACGAGGGAGGCAGCGGCGCGAACGCAGCATGGGAAACACTCCCGTGCAGGCGAGGAACGGGCGTGGTCAGGATGGTTGTTGCGGCAAAGACAGGAAGGAGCAAGCCACATGCAATGTCCGAGCTATGTACACAATGCGGGCGCGATAGCCTGGATCGAAGAAATGGCTGCGCTCTGCAAGCCAGACCACGTGCATTGGTGTGACGGTTCCCAGGAAGAATACAACCGGCTTGCCGCGGAACTCGTCGCCAACGGGGCCGCGATCAAGCTGAATGAGAAGAAACGCCCCAATTCCTATTATTTCCGGTCGGACCCGGCGGACGTCGCGCGCGTCGAGGACCGCACGTTCATTTGCAGCCGCAACCGGGATGACGCGGGGCCGACGAACCACTGGGTCGAGCCCGCGAAGATGAAAGCGGAACTGCGCGGATTGTTCGACGGATGCATGCGCGGGCGCACCATGTACGTCATTCCGTTCAGCATGGGCCCGCTCGGATCGAATATCGCGCACATCGGCATCGAGATTACAGACTCGGCCTATGTCGTGATGAACATGCGGATCATGACGCGCATGGGCCAAGCTGTTTGGGAAGTGCTCGGCGACGGCAAGTTCATCCCCTGTCTTCACTCCGTCGGCGCGCCGCTGGGACCGGGCCAGCAGGACGTGCCCTGGCCCTGCAACAAGGACAACAAGTATATCGTCCATTTCCCGGAAGAGCGGGCTATCTGGTCGTTTGGCAGTGGCTACGGCGGCAACGCCTTGCTGGGCAAGAAGTGTTTTGCGTTACGCATTGCGTCGGTCATGGCCCGGGAAGAGGGCTGGCTCGCCGAGCACATGTTGATTCTGGGCATCGAGGACCCGCGCGGAGAGAAGACTTATGTCGCGGCGGCGTTCCCGAGCGCGTGCGGCAAGACGAACCTTGCCATGTTGATCCCGCCTCCCGCATTCGAGGGTTACAGAGTGACCACGGTCGGTGACGATATTGCCTGGATCAAGACCGGGGCCGACGGGCGCCTTTACGCCATCAATCCCGAGGCCGGTTTCTTCGGTGTTGCGCCCGGCACTTCGTACCAATCGAACCCGAACGCCATGGAGTCGGTCAGCCATGACAGCATCTTCACGAACGTGGCGCTCACCGAGGATGGCGACGTCTGGTGGGAGGGCATGACCGAAGAGCGGCCCGCGCGGCTTACTGATTGGCGCGGACAAGCATGGACGCCGGACTGCGGCCGGCCTGCGTCGCATCCCAATGCGCGGTTCACGGCGCCGGTGTCGAACTGCCCTTGCGCCGACCCGAACTGGGAGAACCCGAAGGGCGTGCCGATCAGTGCGTTCGTGTTTGGCGGCCGCCGCAGCGACACGGTGCCGTTGGTCATGCAGGCGTCCAGTTGGACGCACGGCGTCTATCTGGCCGCGACTATGGGCTCGGAACAGACGGCCGCCGCCGCGGGCCAGGTCGGCGTGGTGCGGCGCGACCCCTTCGCCATGCTGCCCTTCTGCGGCTATCACATGGCGGAGTACTGGAACCACTGGTGCGACATGGCGCGGAGGATCGCGCACACGCCTCTGATCTTCAGCGTGAACTGGTTCCGGAGAGACGCAGAGGGCGAATTCGCGTGGCCCGGTTTCGGCGAAAACATGCGCGCCCTCAAGTGGATTGTCGACCGCGTGCACGGCCGCGCACGCGCCGAGGAAAACCCGCTGGGCTGGACTCCGCGCTACTGCGACCTTGAATGGGGCGGCCTCCAGGGATTTACGCCCGAGAAGTTCAACCAGGTGATCCTGGTGAATCGTCGCGCGTGGGAAACGGAACTTGAGTCCCACGCCGAACTTTTCAAGCTCATGGGCGACAAACTGCCCGAAGAGATGGAGCTGCAGCGCCGGCTTACGCTGGCGCAACTGCGCCGGTCGCCCGAGGAATGGTTGCCCAGCAACGGGGGTGAATCGGAATAAGATGCTCTGAAGGCGTGACTCCAGGGCGCAGGGGAGCGGTTTTCGCCGTTGGAGGGCAGTACGCCGCTTCTTTCGTATGTTACAATAACGGCGTAACCGTGTGGTGCTTTCGCTGTTTCTCTCACATGTGACGCGGCCATGTCCCCCCCGGCCGTCTCACGAAGGAAGAGGTGTCCATGCTTCGTTCCGCTGCCTGTTGCTCCGTCTGCGTGGCGCTGTTTCCCTTTCTGACGCACATGGCGGCCGCGGACGCCTTCCTGCTTGAACTCGAAACCCCGCCCGCGGCGGCGGCGCATGCGCAGGGCATGGAGGCGGGCGGAACGTTCGCAAAGGCTGCCAGCGCCGTGAAGGCGAGGCTGGCGGTTATCGATGTGGAGCAGCAGCGGGTCCTGAGCGCTTTGGCGGCGAAGAGTCCCGGCGCGCGCGTCTTGTACCGGGTGCAGCGTGTCTATAACGGCATCGCCGTAAGCGCCGACCCGGCTTCCGTCGAGGCGCTGCGGGCGTTGCCGGGGGTGCGTGCCGTCCACAGGCTGCGCCGCATTCACGTGCAGCACACGACGAGCATGCCGTTTCTCGACGTGCCGGCAGTGTGGGACGGCGCGGGAATGGCCTTGACCGGCACGGGCGTACGGGTCGGCGTTATCGACACGGGCATTGACTACCTGCACCCGGATTTCGGCGGCAGCGGCGCGGCGCAGGACCACGCGAACAACAACACGCGCGTGATCACGGACGGATTCTTCCCCACCGCGAAAGTAGCGGGCGGCTTTGACTTTGTGGGCGACGACTATGACCCCGATGACCCGGTCCTCTCCGTTCCAAGGCCGGACCCGGACCCCATGGACCAGCACGGCCATGGCACGCATGTGTCGGGCACCGTCGCGGGTTTCGGTGTGGACACGCAGGGCAAGACCTATGTGGGCGGTTACAATCCCGATGTGCCGATGGCGACTCTTCAGATCGGTCCTGGCGCGGCCCCAAACGCAACGCTTTACGCGCTAAAAGTCTTCGGTGAAACCGGAGCTTCGCAAGTGCTGATACCCGCCATCGAATGGGCCGTTGATCCCGATGGCGATGGCGATTTTGCCGACCACTTGGACGTGATCAATCTTTCTCTCGGCGACGACTACGCGCCGCACGATGCGCCCGAGGCGGCCGCATGCGACAATGCGGCGCTGGCCGGCGTCGTTGTGGTCGCTTCCGCGGGCAACGACGGGGATATCTATTTCGCGACCGGCGCGCCGGGCTGCGCGCCCCGCGTCATCAGCGTCGCGGCATCCGAGGACGACGACCCCACGGAGACGGACCTGTCCCCCGACCGGCTGGCTTCCTTTTCTTCGCGCGGCCCGTCGCAGGGAGCCGCGGGCCTGATTGTGAAGCCGGACGTAGCCGCGCCGGGCAAGCGCATCCGGTCGGCCCGCCTGTTCAACCCTTCCGACCCGGACAGCCTTACCTCGGTGCTCAGCGGCACCTCGATGGCCGCCCCGCATGTTGCGGGCGTGATGGCGCTCTTGCGCGAATTGCACCCGGACTGGACCGCGGCGGAATTGAAGGCCCTGATCATGAACACGGCCATCAACAACGTGTATCGCTACGACGCGGACGTCAACCCCACGCGCGAAGCGCCGGCACATGCGGGCGCGGGCCGCATCGACCCTGTCAGCGCGGCAACGAACGGGGTGATCGCGTATGACCTCGAGCATCCCGAGCGCGTCAGCCTCACATTCGAAACGCGTGAAGCGGCGGCCATGGTAGTCGAGCGGCGTCATGTGCGCGTGGAGAACAAGGGCGCGATCGCGGCGTCATACGATGTGGCGCTGGATGTGCTGACCTATCTGCCTGGCCTCAGCATATTCGTCTCGCCGCAAGAAACCGGCCAGATCGCGCCGGGGGCGTATGCAGATATCGAGGTGGGATTTCAGGCGGACTACACACGCATGAAGCACCCGCGCGACCCCGCGGCGCGCGAATTGCTCAATGAACACACACGGCACTGGATCAGCGAATTGTCGGGTTACGTAACGTTTACGCCGGATTCGCCGGACCTCGTGCCTCTGCGGACGCCTTTCTACGCCACTATGCGGCGCGCGTCGGACATGCGCACGGCGGCGGGCGGACTCCGTTTCGAGGAGACGACGGACGCGAATATCCAGCTCACGGGCGCCGGCATCAATACGGGCGAAGACTATCCTGTGGACGTCGTGTCGCTGGTAACGCCCTTTGAACTCCTGACGTTCGACGAAGACGAGGCGGATATTTCAGGTTTGGATGACGCCGGGGACATCAAGTATGCCGGCGTTACGAGCGATTATGTGGCGGGCAAGACCGTGGCCGATACGATGCTGTATTTCGGCATCGCGACGTGGTCGCCCTGGTACTCGCTCAACTGGATCCGCTTCGAGATTAGCATCGATGTAAACCAGGACAACGCCGCGGATTACCTGTTGTACAGCTCGTCGAACGTTTTTCCGGCGAACACCCCCCTCGATTCCGACGTGTTCGTGTCCCGGCTCAGCAATTTCGCCGGCCAGGACGAAGTGGAGGGTTACATCAACGGCTACTCGGCTCAGCGCTACGATTCGGCGCTGTTCCTGTCCGACGTGTTGTGCCTGCCCGTCTCCGCGGGGTCGCTCGGATTGACCGATGCGCACGCCGCCTTCGGTTTCCGCGTGCGCTCCGTGGTCCGTTACGACGAAGAGAAGGTGATGGACACATGCGCGTCCGCCTCGTACGATGTGACCCGGCCCGGCCTCGCGTTCACGGTCGCGGACGACGGACAACCCACCCATTTCGATCTGAACGGGCGTAGCATCGGCGTGATATACGACGCGGAGGCGTTCGCTGCGCGCGGCGCGCTGGGCGCATTGCTGCTGCATCATCACAACATCGCGGGGAAACGCGCTGTTTGGATGCCCATCCTTACCGCGGGCGACAGTGACGGCGACCAGATCCCCGACTTGACCGAAGACGGACAGGATGCCGACGGCGACGGCTTGCCCAATGCGTTCGACACCGACGCCGACGGCGACGGCATCACGGACGCCATCGAGGGCACGAATGACCCGGACGAGGACACGGTTCCGAATTTCCTCGACCTGGACTCGGACAACGACGGGCTTGCCGATACCTTCGAATGGGAACAACCGCGCACGGACCCCTACTCCCCTGACAGTGACGGCGACGGCATAGACGACAAGACGGAAGGCCGCACCGATTGGGACGGCGACGGCGTCATTAATGCGTTGGATACGGATTCCGACGACGACGGCATTCCGGACATCCTGGAGGGCGCGGGGGACTCGGACAACGACGGCGATGCGAACTACTTGGACCTCGACTCCGACGGCGACGGCATTCCCGACGCGGAGGAAACCGTGCTGGACGCGGACGGCGACGGCCTTCCGAACTACGTGGATACCGATTCTGATGATGACACGCTGCCCGACGCGGACGAGCTATCTCTTTATCTGACGGACCCCTACATGCGCGATTCGGATGAAGACGGGCGCACCGATGATGTGGAAGTCGGCGCGGGCTCGGATCCGAACGTGCCGCAACCGCCCCCGCCAGCGGCTAATCTGGCCGCTTCGGATGGGACCTCGGTGCAGCACGTGCTGGTTACGTGGAGCGACGTGCCGGGGCGCACGGAATACCGCGTCCACCGCGGAACGGACGCCAATCTTGCGGGCAGCGCGCCTGTCAGCGGCTGGATTACGGAAACGCAATTTGAGGACACGACCGCGGCGGTGGCCACAATGTCCGGCGGCGGCGCGTGCAGCGAGGCGACGCCCCAGTACACGCGCTACACCTATTGGGTGCTCACGCGCAACGCAGGCGGCGAAGGCGGCTACAGCGCGCCCGACGAAGGCTACCGGGGCGCCGCGGCCAGGTTCGCGGATGCGCTCGTATTTGGTGTGGTCGGCGCGGCGTTTCTTGGCCTGCGCAGGGGAAAGAGACAAGAACGCCGGAACGGCTGATCCGCGCGCATTCCTCCCCGGGTTTGCTGACGCCGCTCACGGCTGTTCCGGCGGCGCGGCGTGCCGCAGCCTGGCCAACCGCGGGTCGCTGACCAGCTGGCTGCGGAGATTGGGGTCGCATTCGATGGCCTTCGCGAGAGCAGCGGACGCTTCCGGCCCTTTCCCCGGAACGTGACAGGCGTAGAAAAGCGCGAGGGCCAGATGCCCGCCAGGCCGTTTAGGCTCCAAGTCCGCCGCCATCTTCCACTGTTCTTCCGCGTCGTCCAGCCGTTGCTGCTGTGTCAGCACCGCCGCAAGCATCGAGCGCCCATTGGCCCACGCGGGCAGAATGCGCACGCATTTGCGGAAGGCGGCCTCCGCTTCGTCGAGCCGGCCCGCGCGCAACGCCGCGTGGCCGCGCTCCCAGGCGCGCTTCATTCTTCTGAACTGAACCTGGCGCGAAATCACCTGATACGCCACCAAGCTCAGCAGCAAAATGGCGCCCGCCAGAATGTTTGTGCTCATGATGGTTTGCGACACCTCGCGCGCAAGCCTAACCGAAACGGCGTCCCGGCGCAATGCGCGCGACCCGTGGGGCGCCCCGGCCACGAGCATGGGCAAGATGACCATGCCACGAAAAGATGCCCATGCCACGGTACGGATAATGTGCGGCATTTCACTTGTACGCGTGGCGAGGTTGTGCTACAACCATGCGTTGAGAGGAATTCGAGGATGAGGAACATGACGGGACAGGTACGCGCGACGACGGTGCTTGCCGTGCGCAAGGATGGCAAGGTGGCGATGGGCGGCGATGGTCAGGTGACGGTCGGCGAGACGGTCATGAAATCGAAGGCGATAAAGATACGGCGACTCGCGGATGGGCGCGTGCTTGCCGGGTTCGCCGGTTCGGTTTCCGACGCATTCGCGCTGTTCGAACGCTTCGAGAAGAAGTTCAAGGAATTCAACTACAACATTCTGCGGGCCGCGGTCGAATTGGGCAAGGAATGGCGCACGGACAAGTACCTGCGCAGCCTTCAGGCGATGCTAGCCGTCTGCGACAAGGAACGCTCGCTGCTGATCTCGGGCACGGGCGATGTGATCGAACCGGACGACGGCCTGCTGGGGATTGGGTCGGGCGGCCCGTTCGCGCTCGCGGCGGCGCGCGCGCTGATGAAGCACTCGGTGCTGGACGCGGAAGGCATTGCGCGGGAGGCCTTGGGCATTGCGGCGGAAATCTGCATCTACACGAACGGCCATGTGACCATCGAGACGCTGTGAAGCGCCGGCAAAGCGCGGACAGCCGGTTTGACGCTTCGTGTGCCGCGTGGTATACTCCCGTCGATTTGCGTCCCTATCGGGACGATGCAAGCAGGAGGTTTCGCTCCTCACCATGAGGCGATGCGTCAACCGCGCATCTGTTATCATGGTCGTTGCCAGAGGCACGTGTCGTTTTACGGCAGAGGAGTACTTCCCTCTGCCGTTTTTGTTTGGGTGCGCGGCGACCGGCGTCGCGGGCCCGCGAACGTTTCAGTCTGGGGCGCGGGGCCCCAAAGGAGGTTCACGCTATCGCACGGAAAGTCGAGGACACCGTCCGCGTCAATGAACGGATTCGCGCGCGGCAAGTGCGGGTGATCGATGAGGAAGGCAACCAGCTCGGGATCATGAGTCCCGATGATGCCTTGAGGGAAGCGCAGGAACGCAGCTTGGACCTCGTTGAAGTCGCTTCGGGCGCGACACCGCCGGTGTGCCGGATCATGGATTATGGCAAGTACCGGTATCAGCAGACGAAGCGCGCCAAGGAATCCAGGAAGCACCAGCATACGATCGCGCTCAAAGAGATCAAGTTTCGTCCTAAGATCGACAAGCACGACTTCGAGTACAAGACGAACCATGTGCGGCAGTTTCTCGAAGAGGGGAACAAGGTCAAGGTTACGATCATGTTCCGCGGCCGGGAGACGGCGCACCCCGAATTCGGAACGGAACTGCTGGTACGGGTGGTGGAAGCGACCAAGGACCTGTGCGCGGACTCGCCTGACCCGTCCGCGACGCGCCTGGAAGGGCGTATGATGACACTGGTCCTGTCGCCGACGAAGTAGCCGCGCCACTTGCTCGAACCGTTTCCAGCGTGACGGAGAAGGACATTTCCGTCGATAGTAAGGACCTTTTTTGCCCTGGTATGCCCCAAGGAGGCACGTCTATGAAGAAAGCGAAATCGAATCGGTCCGCCGCCAAGCGCTACAAGCCGACGAAGCGCGGCGGCTTCAAACGCCGGCATGCGTATACGGGCCACCTGCGCACGGCGAAGACGGCCAAGCGCCGGCGCAATCTGCGGAAAGGCGACATGGTCAGCGCGGAGGACGCGCGCGCGATCAAACGCCTGTTGCCGTATTCGTAGCGAGCGCGACGGACAAGGAGCACTATCATGCCCAGAGCAACGAATAATCCGGCTTCCCGCCAACGCAGGAAGCGCATTCTGAAACTGGCCTCGGGATTCCGGGGTTCGCGCCACCGCCTGAACAAGATGGCCTCCCAGGCTATCATGCGCGCCGGCCTCAACTCGTTTCGGGACCGGAAGAAGCGCAAACGCGACTTCCGCCAGTTGTGGATCGCGCGCATCAACGCGGGCGCCCGTGCCAACGGCCTGACGTACAGCCGCTTCATTGCGGGGCTGAAAATGGCCAACATCGACGTCAACCGCAAGATGCTGGCGGAAATCGCCGCGACGGACGAGGCGAGTTTCGCCCGGATCGTCGAGCAGGTCAAGGCAGCGCTCGACACCGCGTCTTGATTATGCGCGTCTTGCCCGCGGTGGACATTCGCGGCGGCCTGTGCGTCAATCTCGTCCAGGGCGACTACGCCCGGGAAACGGTGTTTTCCGAGGACCCGGCGCAACAGGCGCTTGGCTGGTGGCGCGAATTGGGCGAGGGTCTGATCCACGTGGTGGACCTGGACGGCGCGAAGGCCGGCCGGTGTTGTATTGCGCCCCAGTTGCGCGCAATGGCGGCGGCGGGCGTACCCTTTGAAGCCGGCGGGGGCATCCGCAACCTGGAAACGGTGGGCGCCGTCCTGGAGGCGGGCGCGCAGCGCGCGATTCTGGGCACAGCCGCCTACCGGGACCCGGCACTGTTGCGCGCCGCCTGCGCCGCGTTCCCCGGCCGGATTGCCGTCGGCATTGATGCGCGCGCGGGCAGGGTCGCCCTCGAAGGCTGGACCGAGGACACCGCGATGGACGCCGTGACATTCGCGAGACAGGTCGAGGCAGCGGGCGCCGTGCGGATCATCTATACGGACATCCTGAGCGATGGCATGATGCGCGGCCCGAACCTCGAAGCCACCGCGGCCGTGGCGCAGGCCGTGACCATTCCGGTCACGGCTTCCGGCGGCGTTGCGCGGCTGGACGACATCCGGAACCTGCGCGCCCTGGAGCCGGACGGCGTCGACGAGGTGATCGTCGGGAGAGCCCTGTATCTGGGTGCGTTTACCGTTGCCGAAGCCCAATGGGCCGCGCGAGGCGCGCCATGACAACCCCGTTTCAACGCGTGACCATCGTCGGGCCCGGCCTGCTGGGCGCATCGCTTGGTCTCGCGTTGAAGGCGCGCGGGCTCGCCGCGCATGTCGTGGGCGCGGGCCGGCGCATGTCTTCGTTGGAAACGGCCTTGGCCCGGGGCGCCATAGACGAGTCATCGCTGGAAGTCGCGCCCGCCGTACAGGGCGCGGACCTGGTGGTCCTGTGCACGCCGGCGGCGCGCATTGTCCCCTTGCTTGACGTGGTCCGGCTGCACTGCGCACCTGGCGCGGTGATCACGGACGTGGCGAGCACGAAGGCCGCGCTTTGCGCGCGCGCCCGCGCGACCTGGCCCGCGCCGCGCCGGTTCGTCGGAAGTCATCCCATGGCCGGTTCGGAGCAGTTTGGCCCGGAACACGCGCGGGCGGACTTCTACGAGGGCAGCGTGTGCCTCGTAGAAACAGGGGACGACCTGGACCCGGACGCGCGCGCGGCCGTGCTCGGCTTGTGGCGCGCCGTCGGAGCGCGGGTCGTGGATATCGACCCGGAAGACCACGACAGGATTCTGGCGCGCACCAGCCACGTGCCGCATGTGGTTGCGAGCGAACTGGCGCGGATGGCCTTGCGTCACGGCGCCGTGCGCGACCTCATCGGCAACGGGTTTCGGGATGCGACCCGCATCGCCGAGTCGCGCCCGGAGATTTGGACCGAGATTTGCCTCATGAACCGCGCGGCCATCCTGGACGCGCTCGCGGAGTACGAGCGCGACCTCGACGTGTTTCGCGCCGCTCTCGCGGAAGAGGAGCAGGGTGCGGTGGAACGCTTTTTTGAAGAGGGACGGCAGGCCCGCCTGGGGATCATGGAGTCATGAAGGGATTGTTTATCACGTTTGAGGGCATCGAAGGCTGCGGAAAGACGACGCAGTTGAAACGCGCTCAACGCTATCTGGAAGAGAGTGGCCACAAGGTCGTGGTCACGCGCGAGCCTGGCGGCACGGCTGTCGGAGAAGCGATTCGCGACGTATTGCTGGACCCGTTGCACGTGAGCCTCGCTCCGGCAACCGAACTGCTCCTTTACGCGGCGGCGCGCGCCCAGCACGTGGCCGAGAAGATCGCGCCCGCTCTCGAAGAGGGACGCATTGTCTTGTGTGACCGTTTCGCGGACTCGACCACCGCCTATCAGGGAGGCGGGCGCGGCCTGTCCCTCGAGGACATCCGCATGCTGCACGCCATTGCGGTGGGCGGATTGGCGCCGGACTTGACCGTGCTGCTCGACCTGTCCGCTAGCGCGGGGCTGGAACGGGCGCGGGCGCGCGGGCGCTATGACCGGCTGGAACGCGAAGCGATTCTGTTCCATGAACGTGTGCGGGACGCCTTCCTGCAACTTGCGGCGGAGGCCCCGGAGCGGATCAAGGTGGTGGACGGGAGCCAAAGCGTGGACGAAGTAGCCGCCGCGGTCCAGGCGCGCCTGGATGCGCTGTTGCGGGAAACGTGCGGAGCGGCCGGGGCATGAGTTTCGCGGTTGTTCGCGATCAACCTGTGGCGCTGCGCCTGTTGCGGCAGCTCTTGCACCGCGGCCGCGTGCCTCACGGCCTTATGTTCTGGGGGCCGGACGGAGTGGGCAAGCGCTTGACCGCCGGGGAGATGGCGAAGGCTGTAAACTGCACGGGCGGCGCGGGTGACGACGCCTGCGACACCTGCCTGTCTTGCCGCAAGACGGTTCAGCACAATCACCCGGACGTCATGACCGTGGTCCCGGTGAAGCGGTCGCGCACGATCGTCGTGGAGATGGTCGAGCAGGTCAACGAAATGGCCGCGCTGCGTCCGCACGAGGGGCGCCGGCGCGTAGTGCTGTTCGAAGACGCGGACCGGATGAACCTGCCGGCCCAGAACCATTTCCTGAAGACCTTGGAAGAGCCGCCGGGCAACTCCTTGTTTGTTCTTATAACGGCGTCTCCGCGGGCGTTGCTGCCGACAATCCGTTCGCGTTGTCAGCAGGTGCGCTTCGGGGCGTTGCGGCCCGAGACCGTCGTGGCGCTGCTCCGCGAACAGCGCGCATTGCAGCGCGAGCATGCAGAGGCGATCGCCGCGCTCTCGCAGGGGCAGATGGCCCGCGCGCTCGACTTGGCCGATACCGACCGGCGCGACGTGGTGCTCGACATTGCGCAGCGTCTGGCCGCGGGCGCGGACCCGGTCGCGCTTAGCGAGGAATTCGCCAAGTATCTCGCCAGACTGAAGTCGGCCGCGGAATCCGACGTCAAAGACGAGATGGCTCCCGACGACCCCGGGGATCTTACCCGGGAAGACCGGGAGGCATTGAAAGCCGAGCAGGCTTCGGCGGCGGAAGCGCGGTTTCGCCGCGAACTGATGGAGCTGTTGTATCTGTTTGAAACATGGTACCGGGACGCGATGCTCATGCGCGCCACGGGCGAGACGGCGCACATCCTCAATCGCGATCAAATGGCGCGGTTGGGCAAGGCGCCCGACGGCGACTACCACCGTAAACTGGAAGCTATCGAGAAGACGCGCGTTTATCTCGAACGATTCCTCAACGAAGAGCGCGTGTTCCGCGATCTCTTCTTTGTTCTGGCGGCATGAACCCCGTTCGGCATGTCCGCGCCAGAAGGAGGCGGCTGTATGCAGATAGTCAAGGTCCGGTTGCGCAAGCCGCGCCGGGTGTTTTCCTTCTTGAGCTACGATCTCGTGCTGAAACGGGATGACGCGTGCATTGTGCAGAGCGACCGCGGCCTGGAATACGGCATCTGCATCTTGCCGCCGGAACCGGTCACGGACGACGCCCACACGCGCACGAACATGCGCGTGGTGCGCAGGGTGAACGAGGAGGACGAGCGGACGCACCAGCAGCTGGTCGAGGAAGAGAAGCGGGCGTACGGCATCTGCCTCAACAAGATCAAAGAACGGCGCATGCCGATGAAACTGGTCGATGTCGAGTACACGTTCGACAAGCGCAAGGTCGTTTTCTACTTCACGGCGGAAGACCGGGTTGATTTCCGGGAACTGGTGCGCGACTTGGCGCATGACCTGAAGACGCGCATCGAGCTTCGGCATATCCAGGTGCGCGACGAGGCGAAGATGGTCGGCGGCATCGGTTCGTGCGGACGCGAATTGTGCTGCAGCACGTGGCTGAACGAGTTCAAGCCCATCTCGATGCGCATGGCGAAACGGCAGAACCTGTCGCTGAATCCGTCGAAGATCAGCGGGCAGTGCGGCCGTCTCCTCTGCTGCCTCAGCTACGAAAACGAGATGTATGAGGGCATGAAAAAGCGGCAGGCCAAGGTTGCGCAGGAAGCCGGCGCCGAACCGGACCGGGAAGAAGAGGACCTTCCCGCGGACATCGAGGAACTCCCGGAAGAACCGGAAGAAAGCTTCGACGGGGAAACCGAAGTGGGCCTGACGGGTGACGAATTTGAAGAACCCGGGGAAGCGCCGGTCAGCGGCCCCGGAACGCCGCCGCGGGAAGCCGCCGCGGATTCCGGCGGCGAGCGGTCGCGGCGCCGCCGCAAGCGCAAGCGCAGGTTCAGCGGCGCGCCGCGCGCGAACGGGACGGGCCCCGGAACCGGCCCGGCCTGATGCGTCCCGTCGACTCGCATTGCCACTTGCAGGACCACCGCTTTGATGAAGACCGCGAAACCGTAATCGAGAGCGCCCTGGAAACGCTTGAGTGGCTCGTGGTTATCGGCGATGACCTCGAGAACAGCCGTAAAGCCGTGGCGCTGGCGCGTCCGCGCGTCTATGCGGCCGTCGCGCTGCATCCCTACCACGCGACACAGGCGGATGATGAGGCGATCGCAACATTGCGCGAATTGGCGGTCCAGCCGGGCGTTGTCGCGATTGGCGAGATCGGCCTCGATTATTACAATGAGTTCTCGCCGCGCGACGCGCAGTCCCGCGCCTTCGATCGTCAACTCAGGCTGGCGGCGGAACTCGCGTTGCCCGTCGTGGTGCACAATCGCGACGCCGATGCCGACACGCTCGCGCTGCTGCAGCCCTATTCAGAACGCGTGCCGGGTATTGTCATGCATTGTTACGGCAGCGATGCCGCCTATGCGCGCAAGTGCGTGGACCTCGGCCTCTATATCTCTTTTGCGGGCAACGTGACCTACCCGAAGGCCGCGCAACTGCGCGAAGCGGCGGCGGTCGTGCCGTCCGAGCGGTTGCTGGTGGAGACCGACGCGCCCTACCTTGCGCCGCAGCCGGTGCGCGGGAAACGTTGCGAACCCGCGCACGTGCGGTACACAGTAGAAGCGCTGGCCGCGTTGCGCGGTTCTGCCGCCGCGGACCTGGCCGGGCAGACCGCGAAGAACGCGCGCCGGTTGTTCCGCGTGCCGTGACCCGGACGGCGCAGGGAGACGCCGGTGTACGTGGCTGACCAATACGGATTCGCCTTCTTTTCCACGCCGGAAGCGCCGCTCGTCTTCACGGAACCCGTTGCCGTGGAGCAGGCGATGCGCGTGGAAGATGTGCTGCCGGCGCTCGAGCGTGTCGGCGCGGCCGTCGAGTCCGGGCTTTGGGCGGCGGGGTTCCTGGCCTACGAAGCCGCGCCCGCCTTCGATACGGCCTTGCGGGCGCACGCGCCGCAAGCAGGGTTGCCGCTGCTCTGGTTCGGGCTGCATGACGGGCCCGCGCGCGGACTTCAAATAGAAGAACGGCCCTGGCATGCCGGCCCGTGGGAGGCGCGCGTTTCAGAGGCTGCCTACCGCGACGCCGTTGCGCGCATTCGCGAGCACATCGCCGCGGGCGATACGTACCAGGTCAATTACGCCTTCCCGATGCGCGCCCCCTTTTCCGGCGACGCCTTCGCCTGGTTCCTGCACTTGCGCCGCGCGCAGCAGACCCCATACGGCGCTTTTCTGCACGCGGGACGCCACCGCATCCTGTCACTGTCGCCCGAACTGTTCTTTGACATCAGCGGCGAGCGCCTCACGACGCGGCCCATGAAGGGCACGCGACCCCGGGGCCGCTGGCCCCAGGAAGACCGGGACCTGGCCGCGGAAATGCGCGCGTCCGCGAAAGAGCAGGCGGAGAACGTCATGATAGTGGATTTGTTGCGCAACGACATGGGCAGGATCAGCTTGCCCGGATCGGTGCGGGTGGAGCGGCTCTTCGAAGCGGAACGTTATGAGACCGTGTGGCAGATGACCTCGACGGTCACGTCGCGCACGGTCGCGCCCATGCCGCGGATCCTGGAGGCGTTGTTCCCGTGCGGGTCCGTGACGGGCGCGCCGAAGGTCTACACCTCGGGCATCATCCGCGCGGTCGAGCCGCACCCGCGCGGCGTGTACTGCGGGGCCGTTGGCTGGTGGGCGCCGGGCCGCCGCGCGTGTTTCAACGTCGCGATCCGCACCGTCACCGTGGACACGGAATCGGGGAGAGCGTCTTACTACGTGGGCAGCGGCGTTACGTGGGACTCGGAAGCGGAGAACGAGTATGCGGAATGTCTGGCCAAGGCGGCGGTGCTGCGCCAGGCGCGGCCTGATTTTGAATTGCTGGAAACGCTCCGGTGGGATGGCGGCTTTGCACTGCTCGAAGAACACATCGAGCGGCTTGCCGCGAGCGCCGGGTATTTTGATTTCGTGGTGGACAGAGGGCGCGTAGTAGCGGCGCTCGAGAGCGCCGTGCGGGATGCGCGCAATCCCGTGTGCGTGCGGCTGTTGCTGAGCCGCGGCGGGGAACCGCGCGTCGAGACACGCGCGCTCGATGCGCCGCGCGCGTTTCGCGTGGCTCTCGCCTCGGCGCCGGTCTGCTCACGCGACGTGTTCCTCTTCCACAAAACCACGCATCGGGCGGTCTACGAGGCGGCGCGCGCCGCGCGCCCGGATTGCGACGACGTGCTGCTCTGGAACGAAAGGGGGGAACTTACGGAAAGCACCATCGCGAACGTGGTGGTCGAAAGAGACGGAGAACTGATAACGCCGCCCGTGCCGTGCGGCCTGCTGCCCGGAACGATGCGCGCGCGGCTTCTGGCGGAGTCACGCATCCGCGAGGCGCGCGTTCTTAAGGAGGAATTGCGCCGCGCGGGGCGCATCCGCCTCATCAATTCCCTACGCGGCTGGATCGACGCGACGCTTATTGATTGAAGAAGGCGAGTCCTCGGTGCGCGGCGCTCACGCCAGCGGCGTGGGCAGCACGCGCAGCAGTTCCTCGACCGTCGTAATGCCCTTCTTCGCCTTCTTGAACCCGTCTTCCTCGATGGTTTCCATGCCGTGCGTCACCGCCGCCGCCTGAAGCCGCGCCGTGGTCGGGCGTTGCAGCACCAGTTCGGACAGGGCCTGGTTTACCACGAGCAGTTCGCCGATGGCGGCGCGGCTGCGGTAACCGATACCCTGGCAGCGCTCGCAACCGGCGCCCCGGAAATAGCGCTGCGTGTCGCCGGAACGCGCGAAACGTTCCAGCATAATGTGGTCAGGCGAGTACGGCTCGGTACAGTCGGGGCAATTCAGGCGGACGAGCCGCTGCGCGAGCACGCCCGTCACCGACGACGCCACAAGAAATGGCTCGATGCCCATGTCCAGCAGGCGCGTGAACACGCCCGCGGCGGTCCCGCTGTGGATGGTGCTGATGACGTAGTGCCCGGTCAGGCCCGATTGGACGGCCATCTTGGCGGTCTCGAGGTCGCGGATTTCACCGACCATGATCACTTCCGGGTCTTGGCGCAGGATCGAGCGCAGCGCGTTCGCGAAGGTGAATTCCACGTGCGGGTTCACCTGGATCTGCGAGATCTTGTCCATGCTGTACTCGACCGGGTCCTCGATAGTCACGATGTTCGTCGTTCTCTTCTGCAGCGCCATCATCTCGTGGAGGATTGCGTAGATTGTCGTCGTTTTGCCGCTCGAACTGGGGCCTGTCAAAAGAAGCGTTCCCTGCGAGCGGATAATATTTTCGCGCAGGGCATCGACCACATGCGGCTGGAACCCCAGCGCGTCCAGGATGAGCAGTTCCTGCAGATCGCCCAGCAGGCGGATGACGGTGCTTTCGCCCTTGATGGTCGGCACGGTGGAAACACGCATGGGCCGCCCGCACGAGGTTTTCTCCGCGTCGAGGCGCCCGTCCTGCGGCACATCTTTCCGGTAGACCACCAGCTCCGCCAGCACCTTGATGCGCGCGATGATCTTCGCCTGGTACACCCGCGGCACCAGCGCGATGTCTTTCAGGATGCCGTCGAGCCGGTACCGCAGCGAGAGCACCTCGCTCCACGGCTCGAGGTGCACGTCGCTCGCGTTGTGATACGCGGCCTGACTCACCATGATATCGACCGCGTCGCCCACGCCCGAATCGTCCTTGAGTTCAAGGGCGGCCAGCGCGCAGCTCTGTATGTCCTTCAAGGGAATCGCGCGGATTTGCGCCTCTTCCACTATGGCGGGTTTGGCCATGCGTTGCTCCTTGCGCACCGTCAACCGGCGCGGACGTTGCGCATCATGGTGCGCTATCACTTCGGCGAAGTCAAAGCAGCAACCCCAGATGGGCGGCCTCAGGCCTCGCCCAGCCGGGCATAGGCTGTTTCGAGGTATGGCAGGACTTGGCGTTCGTAATCACCCCGGGCGCGGAAGAAGGTCATGGCGCCCCGCGCCATTGGCTCGACGATGGCCGCTGCCGGCGTAGTAGGCTTGCCACATCCCGGTCTCGGAAGGCGCCAGACGCGCCGGGTCGAAATCGAAGTTGAGCCCGCGGTCGTGACACCCGACATACCAGCCCGCGGCGCCCACGAGCGTAATCAACGCCAGGAACAGCGTCAGGAGGACATAGGCCGCCAGTCGTAGTCTTGACATACTCTGGTTCCGGCGCTCCCTGTCAGTATTTCGGGGCCGGCGTCTGCCCGTCGTGCGGTTCCGCGCCTTGCGTGAGCTTGCGCCAGGCGGTGAGGGACCGCGTCAGGTATTCGCGGGCGTCGCCCGGAATGCCGTAGCACTGCAAGCCAATCGGACCGCGAAAACCGTGCTCGTCGAGCACGGACAGGAAATGCCGCACGTCGAAAGAGCCGCTGTCGAGCGGTTGAATCCAGTTGCCCGTGCCCGTGTGGATTTCCGCGGCGCGGTCCGCGCCGTGAATGCTCACGGCAAAGAGGTAGGGCGCGGCCTCCGCGACCAGCGCTTCCAGGTGTTCTTCTTCGTCGACCTTCAGCCAATGGCACAGGTTGAACATGACGCCGACGTTGGGGCGCCCGGCCTTGCGCGCGAGGCGGATGGCGTCCTCGACGCGTTCCAGCCAGTCGTTCGCGTGCGGGTACAGCGCCACGCGCGCGCCGAAAGGCCGCGCCTTGTCCGCGATCTCGCGGATGATCGCCACGCCGCGCTCGTCGCCGCCCGGATCCGAGGGCGGCAGCCCGGTCATGAGCAGCGCGAGCATCACGTCGCGGTCCTTCAACAGGGGAAGCGCGCTGTCGAGCCGCGCGTCGTAGGGCGCGTCCTGCGCGGCCAAGTCGACGCGCAGGTAGACCTGAAACAGTTTCAGGCCCACGGCGTCAAGCGTCTTGATGCGCTCTTCGAGATTATCGAGCCAGAGATGGCCGGCGCCGTCGTAGCCAAGTTCCTTCAGCAGGGCCGCCTGCTGCTCGAGTGTGCGCTTGGCGCTGTCGTGCGTGTCCATGCAGAAGGCGAAGAAGGGACGAACGGGGGGGGCTTGAGCACACGCGGCCGCACACAGCGCGAATGCAGTCACAAATCCCATCCATGCCGCATGGCGCATCGGGCGTGTTCCGGGCGGGTTTGTCAACTGCGCCACGGGCGTGTCCGTTGCACGCCCATCAACGCCTCGCGGATCAGCGCGGCGTCCCCGGCTATCTCGAAGTCGAACATGCCCGCGAGAATGTGGTCGGCGCCGTTCTCGAAGACGTGCGTGAACGCGTCCTTCGGCGGGATCGCGCCCGCGGCCATGACCTTGAACGCGATCCACGGCTTCTCGACGCTCTTCATCACCTCGATGGTCTCTTCCGGGTCACGGCACCAATACCCGGGAATCTCGCGGATGGGGTCGGTCAATTCCTCGGGCCGCGGCGCGGTCTGATAGTGGTGGTGATGATATGTCTTGATGTAGAAATCCCCCGGGATGCCCCGCGCTTCGCATTCCTGGACGACGCGCAGGTCATGCCCGCCTATGCCGGAAGGCATCCCCTGCTCCTTCACCCATTCGACCGCTTTCACGATTACATCGAACTTCCCTTCCTTCACCAGGCGGTCCGCCGTCACGCCCCAGAGATAGACCGATTCGACGCCATTCTCGATCAGGCCGTCGACCTGCTTCCTGTAATCGTCCCACTGCGTGTCCGGCGCGGCGGTAGGGCACACGATCCACTGCATGGTCCCGCCGCGTTCGCGGTGATGGCGAATAATGGAGTCCACCGACGGCACGGTATGGATGACCGTTGTGTTGACACCGTGCTGCACGGCCAGGTCCAGCGTTTCGAGGATTTTTTCGTGCGTATTGTAGTGCGCGGCAAGGTCGTAGACGTACATGAGGTCGCGGCTGTGCGTGAAGTGCGTGAGCAGGTTCCCGCCCAGGAGCAGCCGGCTCACGGACATGCCCGCGATATTCCCCTGCGGCAGCGCCTCCACCGCCGCGCCCGGGGCAGGCGCCGCCCCGGCCGCGCTTTCCTGCGCCGCCGCCATGCGCGCGGCCAGCGTCGCCGCAGCCGACAACCCCAGCGATTGCTTCATGAACCCCCGGCGACTGGTCCCACGTTCCATGTCTTGATTTCCTTTCACTATTACCTGGCATCTGCTTCATCGAAGAGACCCAGGACGGCTACCTGCGGCTATTATACCAGCGAGTTTCGCGGAAAAGACTGTCCTGAATTCTCCATAAACACGCCTTGTGACCAGAGAATACACTGAGAAGGCTACCTTGAAGATTCGATGATTGCAACCGAATCTTCAAGGCAAGCCAAGCACTGCACATTCCTGTTCTCCCCGTGCGGACGCGGAATTCCGGCCTTGCCGTCGCTCAGGTCACTTACGTCCCGTAAGCTTGTCGCCTTTTGCAGGCCCTTGAACCTGTATCGCGGGTTGATGTTCCCGCGCGCCGGTGCTACCCTGAACGCGTTCGGTAAGCGGCGGGAAAACAACGATTCGGGAGGTCTTCGCATGCTGAATCGCAGGGAGTTTCTCAAGACGGCGGCCGTGGCGACGGTGCCGTTGTTCATCTCCTCCAGGGCGCTTGGAATGAAGAAACCGGGCGCGAACGACATCATCAACGTGGGTCTGATCGGCCTCGGCGGCCGCTGCCGCGATATCGTGCGGACGTGCCTGCAGATTCCGCAGATGCGCGTGGCCGCGATTTGCGACTGTTTCAAGCCGCGCATCGCGGCGTTCATGAAGGAGAAGCCCGCCGACGCCCAGTGGCAGGTCTATACGGATTTCCGGAAGATGATCGAGACGGAGCAACTGGACGGGGTCATGGTGGAAACGACGACCCATGCGCGGGCGTGGATCGCGTGTATCGCGATGACGATGGGCATGGACGTCTATATCGAGAAGCCCATGTGCCTGACGATTGCCGAGGGGCGTGAAATGGTCACCTGCGCGCGCAACTGCAAGCGCGTCACGCAGGTCGGCACGCAGCAGCGGTCCATGCCCCTGAACAACTGGGCCAGCGACCTCGTGAAAAACGGCGCGATCGGCCGAGTGAAGGAAGTGCTCGCGCCGAATTTCGTCAGCCCGCTTGTCTGGGATGCCCGGCCTGCCGAGGAAATGCCCGCGGGCGGCGACGAGGGCTGGTGGGACATCTGGACGAATCAGGCGGAGTTGCGCCCGTATCATTCCGAAATCCATCTCGGCTGGGCCAAGTGGCGCGACTACGACGGCGGCGGCATCTCGTTCGGCGTCACGGGCTGGGGCACGCACAGCTACGACCAAATCAACCGCGGCTTGGGCACGGACGAAACGGGCCCCGTCGAGATAGTCCTTGAAGAAGCCGTCCAGGACATTCCGACGGGCAAGTTCGAGGAACGTCACATCTCGGAGGACGAAACCGGCGCCGCCTACTACCCCATGTGCAAAGGCACCGTGGGCCCGCGCGCGAAGACGCGCATGAAATTCGCGAGCGGCACGGAACTCAATCTCGGCCTCGATGGCGATTGGGGCCCCGGTCTTGGCTGCATCTTTGTGGGTGAAAAAGGCAAGATCGAGATTAACCGCGACAAGATATCCGCCGACCCGAAGGAATTGGTCGCGTCGCCGGACCGCCCGCCCGCGCTGACGGTGCTCGAGACGCAGCCGCATATCGAGAACTGGCTGGCGTGCATGCGAACCCGCGAACGGTGCACGGCGGATATCGAATGCGGCCAGCGCAGTTCGACGCTGTGTTATCTCGTCAATATCGCGCGCGACCTTGGCCGCGTGGGCGAGAAACTTCTCTGGGACCCCGAAAAGGAGCGGTTTACCAACTGCGACGAGGGCAACGCAATGCTTTCACGCCCGCGTCGCGCGGGATACGAGCTTCCCGCGCCGCGCCGGCAACGCCGCGGCACAGACTGAACCCGCCCGCCAACATTCGCCGCTCTCCATCGCCGCGCGGTGGAGAGCGGCCTGCATATGCGCGTCAGGCTAACGCCGCGCCGCGAGCTTCTTGCCGAGGCGGCGTGCTTTTCGCACCAGACGCTCGTTCAGGGGTTGGGCCTTCTGCTGGGCGCTCAACCCGGCGAAAAGCACGCCAACCGTGCGCGCACCAAGCAGCCCCGCCACGTTCTTCAGGAAGCCGGTCATGCGGGTCGTCAGACGCGCCAGAAGCGCCGGCGCCGCGGCCGACACGACGATCACGGCTTTTTTGTCCTTGCGCGTGTTACGGGTGCGCGGCGCACCCATGCCCCAAGGCCAATAAGCGAAACAGACCGTGCGTTCAATGAATCGTTTCATGACGGCAGTGACGGTCCAGTAATTCATCGGCGACGCGAGCACGAGGGCGTCGGCGGCGCGAATTTCGGCAAGGAGTCCCCGCATGTCATCCTTCAGGAGGCATTCGCCAGGTTCCGTCCCTTCCTCCTGCGTGCAGGAGCGGCAGTTCGTGCAGAACTCGATATGACGGTCAATCAGATAGACCTTCCCGGTCGTGGCCCCGGCTTCCCGGGCGGAGGACAACACCTCGTCCACCAGCCGATCGCTGACGCCGCCTTTGCGGTATGTGCCGACAATGGCCACTATCTTGGGTGGGACTGTCCCGCTCATGTCCGTGTTCATGCCTCCGTCCATGCGAGGTCCAGGCAAAACGCCGTTTCAGGGTCAGGCGGCGCGTCGCACCAGCGCGTCGCGCCGTCCGCTTGGAATGGGCCCGCCGGTTCTGCGCTGCCGCCGGTCCACGCGCCGCCCGGCGGCGGGACAAACACGAGTCTCCGCCGATTGCCGCCGCGCCATGTGCCTGAGAGACGGCCCCGCTCGCCGTTCAGCGCAATCCGGCCCTCACCAATCGCAAGGCGCGCTTGCCAGCCGGCGGCCCACCATTCCCGCGGCACTTGCGGCGCGATCCGAAGCGCACCCGCCGCGTCCGGCTCCACGCCGAGCAGAAAGAGGTTCACGATGCGGACCAGGTTCGCGGGATACTCGCAATACGTCATGGGTCCGCCGGGACGGGGGCCGGCCCCGGACGGGAAATACCGTTCCTGCCACGAATAACCGTTCGCCGCGCCGATGTCCGCAACGGCGCGCATCGCGTCGAGCAGGCCCGCGATATCGCCCCAGCGCGCGCGCGCCCACGATTCCAGGTACCAGACGCGGCCCATCGCGGCGAGGTCGTGCCGCCGGTCGTGATTCGGGAACTGGTCCGCCGGGATGAACTCCCAGTCTTCATAGCTTTCCGGATGGGTGGAGATGCCCGTGGGCATGCCGCCGTAGCGGAAGCCGCGTTCGTCTTTTGCACGCTGCCAGAGGCGTTGTGCCTCCGCCTCGGGCAGCATGCCAATCGCAAGCGCGGCCCAGTCCACATCGGTGAGGCCATGCGTGTCTATCGCGCCGCGCGCCGGGTGGAGGTATTCGACGCAGTGGTCGCCACGCCAGAACTCGCGCGCGAAATTCGCGCGGATGCGTTGCGCGAGC
>JAGMZX010000032.1:0-39069 GCA_018005585.1 Candidatus Hydrogenedentota bacterium
ACTGGCTCCGCGAGCAGGACTCGAACCTGCGACCTAGTGGTTAACAGCCACCCGCTCTACCTGCTGAGCTATCGCGGACCTGAGATTTGGCATATATCCTGCCACAGCCGGGCGGGATGTTTCAAATCTTGCGGCGATGGGCCTGTGAGCCTCTCTATTTCTCGCGTTTCCATGCGCATTTCAAAAGGATGGCTGCAGAGGGGTGTCAAAGGTGGTCCGTGTCAAAGGGTTGTGTCAAAGGGTGGTTGCATGGTTTCCCTTGTGCGTGATAGACTATTCCCGGTCTCGGAGAGGTGACCGAGTGGCCTAAGGTGGCGCCCTGCTAAGGCGTTGTGCGGGAAACCGTACCGAGGGTTCAAATCCCTCCCTCTCCGCCATTTCTTTTTTCGGGGGTTATTGCCGGCGGGGGCAAGCGGCTTGACCGCGTCTCACGCCTGTGGCAGACAGGCGCGAAACATGCGCAGCACATTCTCGCCCATCACGCGGCGAATCGAATTCTCCGCAAATCCGGCGCGCAGGAGCGCTTCTGTAAGCAAGGGGAGGCCGCTGATGTCGAAGGGCGCCACGGTCATGCCGTCGTAGTCGGAGCCGAGCGCCACGTGCGCGTCTCCGGCCACATTGGCCGCGTAACGGATGGCGCGGACGATGGCGTCAATGCCGCCTGGGCCCACGGCGTCCCGCCAGAAGCCGATACCGGTCACGCCGCCGGTGGCGGCAATGGCGCGCAGGTGCTCATCGCTGAGAGTCCGGTTTGTATTGTGTATACCCTTCGGCCCGGTGTGCGAGGCGATGACGGGCCCGGGTGCGGTGGCGAGGACGTCGTCAATGAGCGCGGGCGATGCGTGGGCGAGGTCGATGACCATGCCGAGCGCTATCATCCGGTGGATGACCTCGCGACCGAAGGGAGTGAGGCCACCCTTCCGCACGCCGTGAGCGGAGCCGCCGACTTCGTTGTCGAAAAAGTGCGTGAGGCCGACGAGTCGGAATCCCGCCGCGAACAGAAGGTCGAGGTTCTCGAGGCTCTCCTCAAGGCATTGTGCGCCCTGAATGCCCAGAATGCCGGCGGCTATCCGGCGTCCGTTCCGGCGTTCGTCCACGTACGCATCAAGCTGGTCCCGATTCTCGATAATGCGAAAAGAACCGTTAGAAGCCTGCGCGTAACCGCGGAGCCGTTGTGCCGAGTGCAGGGCGCGCGCGCGGAGGCTGGTCCAGGACTCGCGCGGCCAGCCTTGCAGTACGACAAGCGGCGTCAGCATATCGAGGGTGTCGGACGTGGCGTCGAAATTCATGCCGAGCGGCGTCCTGGTTGTGGCGGTGAAGACCTCGAGCGCGACGTTGCCTTCGATCATGCGCGGCAGGTCGATGTGCCCGCGCCTGTTGCGTTGCAGGAAATCGCGAAACCACATCATGGTGTCCGCGTGCAGGTCCGCAACGAAGAGAGTCTCATGGAGCCGGGCGGCATCCTCAGACACGCGGTAGGGCGGCCGCATCCGGGACCGGTTGAACGCTACCATGACGATGGCGGGCGCTTTTGCGGTCAACACCGCCATGACGAGAATGGCCGCGACGGCGGTGGCGCCCAGTGTCACGTCGTGGCGGATCGCGGCGAAAACAAGGAGGCCGGGGCCTGCGAGATAACCCAGCCCCAGCAATGCGAAGGCGGCCCATTCCCCCCAGCGCCGTACTTGTTCGCTCATGTCTTGCGCCCAATGATGATAAGGATGTTGGTTGTATGCGGACTATCGTTGTTTTTCGCGGGCCTTGACGCGTTCCCATGCTTCCACGGCATCTTCCGGCGTCGCGGCTTTCTCATCTCCGAACACATGCCCGTGGCGGCGCACCATCTTCTCGTGAATGCGCCGCATCACGCTTTCCAACGTCAGCCGCCCTTCCTCCTCCGCGGCGGCGGCGCAGGCCAGCAGGGTGAACAAGCAGTCGCCGAGTTCCTCTTCGATGTGTTCATTGTCATTGTCCTGTGCGGCCTCGTGCAGCTCGGCCGCTTCTTCGATGGCGAACCGCGCAAAATCCTGAGAGTGCTGCCGGCGGTCCCAAGGGCATCCCTCAGGACTGCGCAGAAACCGCGCCATGCTGGTCAAGGCGGCGAACCATTCTGTCTCATTTTCCGGTTCTTTGGTCAGGTGCGGCAGGAGCGGCATGTTCGGGTCTATCCCTTTCCAGGGGTTGGTCCTGTTAAAGTCTGCGGTTGCGCCGCCGATGGTAATACAAGGCTGACGGATGGGACAAGGAGGTCCTGCGTATGACGATTCAATGTTGCGTGTGCAAAAAGACCAAAGTGGACGGCGAATGGCGCGTTACGCCGCCCGTAACCGGTCCGGACATCAGCCACACCTACTGTCCTGCCTGCCTTGTTGAGTGTGCCGCCCGGCTCGCGGCCGAACGCGCTGCCGGGAAAGACCGGCGCGCGACCATCACCCTTTCCACCTGACCAATATTGCGGACACGCCCCAAGACAGCCATTTCAGGGGTGCTGTTTTACGTTCTTTCAGTTTTCATCTTTCTTTTTGTGCATTACAGCCCAACGCGCGCGGTCCCGCCTCGTGGTCTCCTGTTTACGTTGTTTCACGCCGCAAGCTATAATTCGCATCGCATGGGATAGTCTACGGCCTGTCGAAGCGGGAGGGTAGTCATGTTTTCACGGGTTGCATCCTGGTACGCGCGGGTCCTGGCGGCTGCGGTCGTGCTTGTGGGCTGCACGCAAGCGACGGACAAGCCCCGCGTCGCGCTCATCATGAAATCGCTGGCGAACGAGTTTTTCATGACAATGGAGGACGGCGCGCGGGCGCACCAGCAGGCGCATGCGGCGGAGTACGAGCTTGTGGCGCAGGGGATCAAGGACGAGTTGGACGTCAACCGCCAGGTCCAATTGGTGGAGCAGATGGTCGCGCAGGGGGTGGACGCCATCGTTATTGCGCCCGCGGATTCGAAAGCGCTGGTGACGGTCTGCAAACGGGCCCTGGACGCGGGGATTGTGGTGGTGAACATCGACAATCGCCTGGACGCGGACGTACTGCGGGAGAGGGGCGTGACAATTCCCTTCGTCGGTCCGGACAACCGGAAGGGCGCGCGGGCGGTGGGTGAGTTTGTAGCCGCGCAATTGGCCCAAGGCGATCCTGTAGCAATTGTAGAGGGCGCGCCCAACGCCTACAACGCCGTTCAGCGCAAGCTCGGTTTCGAGGATGCTTGCGCGGCAGCGGGCTTGACGGTCGTCGCCTCGCAACCAGCCCACTGGGAGATGGCCCGGGCCAACGAAGTGGTCTCCGGCATGATCACGGAGCATCCGGAGACCAAAGCCGTGTTATGCGCGAACGACAGCATGGCGCTGGGGGCCGTTGCGGCGTTGCGCGGCGCGGGCAAGCTCGGCTCGGTGCTGGTAGCGGGCTTCGATAACATCTCCGCGGTTAAGGAACTGCTCGCCCAGGGCGAAATCACGGCTACGGCCGACCAGCACGCCGATCAACTGGCCGTGTACGGCATCGAGTACGCGTTGGCGATACTGCGCGGAGAGGCGGCGCCCGCGGACAGAGAAACGCCGGTCGACCTGGTCACCAAAGACGCCGTAGCCGCTGGAGCCCGGCCCTGATGCGGAGCGCCGCTTTCCGCCGGTTTGTGGGGGAATCCCTGGGCTTGGTGCTCGTGTTGGCTGGACTGGCCGTTTTTTTCGGCCTGATTACCCGGCATTTTTTCAGCCTGACCACGTTCCAGACGATTGTGAATCAAATACCCGATTCGCTTGTAATTGCCGTTGGCATGACCTTCGTGCTTGTCATCCGCGGCATCGACTTGTCCGTTGGCTCGCTGCTCGCGCTTTGCAGCGCTGTGTTGGGCGTGTGCCTCGCGCAATGGCACTGGCCACTGCCGCTGGCTATTGCCGCGTGTCTTGTCACGGGCGGGCTCGCGGGCACGGTCAACGGCGCCGTTACGGTGCGCTGGGCCTTGCCTTCTTTCATCGTGACCCTGGGCATGCTGGAGGCGGCGCGCGGCGCTGCCTATCTGTTGACGCGGTCACAGACGCAATACATCGGCGCACAGATTGAACGAATCGCGGACGCGGGTGTGCTTGGAATTTCGCTGCCGTTCCTCTTGTCGTTTGTAATCGTCGTAATTGGCCAAGTAGTGCTGTCACATACAACGTTTGGCCGCTACATGCTTGCCGTGGGCGCAAACGAGGAAACCGCGCGCCTGTCCGGCGTGCCCACGCGGCGGGTCCAGTTGTTCGTATTTGTCACGAGCGGCCTGCTCGCGGGCGTCGCCGCGGTCATTCATTGCGCGCGGATGTCGGCGGCGGATCCGAACACCGGCATCGGCTATGAACTCAACGCCATTGCGGCAGTCGTGATCGGCGGCACAAGCCTTATGGGGGGCCGCGGCAGCGTGATAAACACGTTCCTCGGCGTGTTAATCATCGCGGTGCTGGAAAACGGGCTTGTGCAGGCGGGCGCGCAAGACCCGACAAAACGCCTCGTCACGGGCGCGGTCATTGTGGGTGCGGTCGTCATCGATTACTACCGGCGCCGGCTGCGTACCCAATGACCAGATTCGCAGGGCGCGCGCGGGGCTACAGCCCAAGCTCGCGCGCCAGGAAGTCCAGAATAATCTGGCCGAGCGGCACACTATCCACGCGCGCTTCCCAAAGAGCGTGGCCGGGCATATCAAGCGGGAGAAACTCATAGGGCGCGCCAGCCACATTCATGACCTCCTGGAGCCGGAGAACTGGCCCGGGCGGGGTGTCTCTTTTCGGGTCGAAAAGGCCGTGGGCGAAGAGAATGGGCGTGTCGTTCTGGTCGATGTCCGGGAAGTACGCCGAAGGATTGCCCCACAGGGCCACGCACGCCTGAAGTCGGGAGGAGTAACCGGGGCTGTTCAGTTCATAGAGGGGGTCGTTGCCGGGGCCAGGCTCCGCGTCTTCGAAGGCGAGTCCATACATGCACGTGCCACCCGCGGAACTGCCGACACCCGCCACCATCTCCGGGTCGATACCGTAGAGGCTCGCATTGGCGCGGACCCACCGAATGGCCGCGCGGCAGTCGGCCACGGCGGCCTGCTGCGCCAGGCGCGTGGCGCAGCGCTCGGGAAGCTGCTCTGCCTGGGGCAGATCCTGGACCTGCCGGTAGTCGATGCAGAACGCGGCAAACCCGCGCGCGGCAAAGAAACGCGACAGGACCGTGTGCGGCTGCTGGGTCTTATCCAGGAAACGGAACTGGCCGCCGTGGACAATGACGACCGCTGGCTTGAGCATGTCCGGGCAGTCCTCGGGCAGATACATGTCCATAAGCAGTGGCTTGACGCCCGAGTCCTGCGCGGCGGACAGACCCATGCCGTAGACCACGTCCCTGCTGACCGTAACACCGTAGCGGACCTCAACGGCGTCTGCCATTGCCGCCAAGGTGAGCCCCAGCATCAAGAGCACGAAACCCCGAAACATTGTGCCGCTCCTTTCAACCCATATTTCTCAGGGTCAATCTCGTCAATGCGCTTATTCTATCACACGCGATGTTGAAATCGGCGGTGGGCGGAATGGGCGTCGGGAGAACCGAAGATTACCCCCTTCGGATTCTGCCCGTGCCTTCCATGTTTTTTGTGCTATTCCTTTTTCCGCAGCTCCGGTTCGCCCCAGTATGCCCAGTCGCCGGAGAAGTCCCCGGCGGCGTCGGTGACCAGCGCGATGACCGCGGGTTTTCCCGCGTAAGGAGTGAGTTCGACGGTCATTTCCTTCCAGCCGCCAGGCGTGACGGATTCTTGCGCAAGCCCGATACCGTTAACTTCGATACGGAAGAGAACGGCTGTGGACTTCGAGCCGTCACGGATGCCCGCATAGGCATGGAGCATCGCCGGACCGCCCGGGAGCGTGACAGGAAAATCCATCTGGGTGCGCCCACTGCGCGGTGGATGAGCAAAGAACCCTTTGCGGGTGATGCCGCCAACGGCAGCGTCGCCGGTCTGCGCACAGGCATGTTTCGGCGCATGCAACACGTTGCCCCATTCGTCGGCGAAGAGCGTCTCAAAGGGCACGCCCGTCAGCGCGACGGGGAGCGTCAACATCGGCGGGGTGTCAGGCAAGAGATAGACGGCGGCGGGCAGCGCGATCTGCAGCTTGGTCACTGATTGACCGCTCGGGAAAGCGAGTACTTTTTCTCCACTAATGGCCATGCCATAGGCCTGGGCATTGGCGAGCGCGATTTCGCAGTTCGTCTCCCAATCGCATTCGATGCGAGGGTCGGACCAGCGCGCCCAGTCGTAACTGGGGTTGCTGTTGCGCCCCGGGTCCACCGTGAGTTCGAGTTCGACTTCCTTGCCCTGAAATTCCGACAAGCCGATGGCCAGCTTGCGCGGTTCGCTCGTGTTCTGAAACGTGCCGCGCGTGCGCACCTTGTCTTTGCGTGTGACCCGCACGCCGAAGGTGACGCCGTCGGATTTCCCCTCGCCCGCCGCGGCGGGGTCCAGCGCCACCTCGCTCACGAACCGCAGCGCATTCGGCGGCGGCGTCAGCGTGAAACGGGCGAATGCAATGCCGCTTTGAGGGGTCTTCCACGGCGGGTGCGCGTACAGGTCGCCGCCCTCGGCATAGAACTGTGCGCCGTCGGCGGCGAGCAACGCGCCGACCACCTCGGCACCTTCGCCCTGTACCGGCCGGGAGCCGCAAGTCGCTTCATGGATCAAGGATGCAATGCGCGGGTTGGCGCCCGTCGTGAGCCGCGTTCGCACATACGCGAAGGAGTCCTGAATCGCCACGGTCTCCACCGCGAGGCCCTGCGAAAGACCCGCGATGTGGAAACATTCCGGGTCGCGCGGAACATTGAAAAGGGGATACCACATGCCCGGGTCCAATCCGATGATGCGGTCCGCGTCAAAGGCAAGCCAGCCCGGAATGCTGCCCGGGTCAGTGACCCAGGCGCGGTCTCGAATCGTCTGGCTGATAACACGGGTTCTGCTTAAGAGGCGCCGGTCCAGCACGCGCGTCACTGGGGTGCCACGATAGGTCCTGTAGGGAAAAGTGACGTGCGGGGGCCAGTCGGCCTCGAAGTCCGGGTCGACGCGGTGTTCGAGCCAGAAAGCGGTCTCGTCAAAGAACTGCTTTGTGAAACCGTCGGGCGTTTCAGTCTGCTCCGAGGATGGCTTCAGCGTCGGAATCACGCCATAGTGGCGATATGCCTCAGCCCATGCCGCATAGCGTTGCGCGTCGGAAGGCGGCGCGCAGCCCAGGTAGCCGTACATGATGGTGTATGGCCGCAGCAGATACGAGCTGATGGGATGGGCCGCGCGCAGATGCGGCATGCTGAACGTGCCTTCCGCGTGGTTGATGCCCCACACATGCCGCTGCGCGAAGGCTTCGTAGCGGTACGTGACCTCGTTCAGCCCCTCGCCGCTTAGCGCGATGCCCGGCAGCGCCTCGCGCAATTCGCGGTGCAATGCGATATTGCCCTGAAGCATGCTCAGCCCGTCCATGGGACCGTTGTAGTCGTTGTAGATGCAGAGCGTCTGGTCGAGATGGAGCGCATCAACGGAGCAGGCCGTGCAGAGTTCCTTCATCAGCCGGACGAAGTATTCGCGCCATTTCCCGCTTGCCGGGTTGATGTACGCGAATTTGACCGGCGGGTCGGCGCGGTCCCAGAGCCACCATTCCAGTTCGTGCTCGCCCCAGGGGCTGCGGCACTGAAACGGCTGGAGGTGCTTGTATGCCGGATGCTTGGGGTCGCACCCGAAGTAGTTGACGTGGAGCATGACACGAAATCCGAGTTCGTGTGCGCGCGCCAGGAACGGCGCAAGCGCGTCCACCGGTTCATTGTAGCGCGGGTAATCGCGGTCATAGCCCGCCTTCCGCCAGGACGGCACGTATAACAATGTCTGCGCCGGGTCCAGGCGTTTCGGCAGCGCTTCGAGGATGTCCGTGTCCAATCCCATGATAACGCAGCAGCGAATGTCCCGAACCCAGGCCGGTTCCTGGTCCGCGATGCGCGTGGGATGAAATGCGTTCTCGGCCCAGTCCCGGTACCGGCGCGCCGGGACTTGCCAATTGCCCTCATACACGTTCAGGCGCCAGCGGACCGAAGTGCAGGCGTCTTTTTCATGGAACGGCGCGAGCGGCATGGTGAGGAACCCGATGCGCCAGCCCTCCGGCGACCGGGACACCGTCAAGCGCTTGTATGTCCCCTCCGGGTCCTCGGCCCACACGTAGAAGCCGGCATCGTCCCCTTCGAAGATGACGAGTTGCGCCTCCCATGAGATGGGATAATCGAACTTGTGCGCGGCGCCGGGCGTAGTGGCGCTCAATTGCAGGCCCGAACAACCGGGCACAAGCACATTCATCGACAACGGGACCGTGGCAATGGCCCACTCCACGCCCCAAAGGCCCTTCTGGGGAGATGCCATCCGCTGCTCGATGACCAAGTCGCCTGAGGCGGGGTCGGCCGCGTAGGTGCAGGCGCCCGTGGCCCCTTCGAGTTCCGAAAACGCCGCATAACGCTCCGACGCGCCGGATTCCGGCGTCCATTCCCGTTCCAGGGCCGTTTCCGTCACGGGATGTTCGCCGGATTCCAGATGAAGGGTCGCGCTGGCCTCTTCTTTCGTCTCCACGAACGGGCGGGCGGCGGCGTCTGTCAACGACACAAGCGCCCCGCGATTCCAGACTGCCTGGAACCGTTCGGTCTGTATCTTCAGCTCCGCGGTGGCTGCGCCGGCGCATGAAAGCAGGACAAAGGCGCAACAAGTCTCCAGGAACCGCATACTCTGTCTCCCAGGGCTATTGGCGGTGCACCACGATAACGATTTAGGAGCGATGCCGCAAATGAGCCAGGAGTCACGGTGTGCCTTGCGCGGGCCGGAGGAACTTGCTAAGCTCATGTCAATCCATGAGGTGGTCGTTCCATGAAAGCGCTCGATTGGGACTTGGGAAACAACAGTTTCCTGGAGAGCCTGGCCGAAATTCTGCAGATTATCCTGTCTGTCATCACTGCGCTGGTTTCGCTTTTGGGCGGCCAGAGCGTGTAGCCCGGCCGCCGAGGCAAAATTGTCCGGTGCGGGCGGGGTGGGGTCATGTCTGTCCGCGAGACAATGGCAGGTGAACTTCGTGTGCCCGGCGAGAACGGGTTACGGGCGCCGTCTTCGCTTTGAAACGAGCAGGAGCAGCCCTGCCATGGATGGCAGAACGAGAATCCCGCCGTCGGCCTGAGCGGTCTCCTCTTTTCCGCGCAACAAGGCGCCGCACGGGGTGAGCGGCTCGCGCTCGCCGATCACGATGGCCTCGTAGGCACCAACGTCTACGCCGATGCCTTGCGGGCGTGCGACGCCGTCGATGTCGGTCGCCGGAGCGCCTTCGCTGGTGCCTGCGTTAATGCACCAGGACTGCGGCTGCAGCCCGTAGTCGCCGTTTCCCGGGTCCATGAAACGCGGATTAATGGCGAAGTTGCCCGGGCCCGCATGGCCGAACTCGACGTCGCTGTAGCGCACCGACGGCTTGCTCTTGATGTTGTAGAATTCGTCCGGGTCATTGAAATAGAGAATGCAATTCACGAATGCCGGGTCGGACTGGTTGTTGTACGCCGGGCCGCCGTCTTCATCGGCGGTGTTATGCGCAATCGTGCAGTTGAAGAACACGGGGGCGGCGGCGACATTGGTGATAGCGCCCCCGCTTTCGCCACAGCGATTGCCCGCGAAGAGGCAGTTGACATAAAACGGAGCCGCGGTGTCGTTGTAAACAGCGCCGCCGTGCAACGCCGCTTCGTTGTCCGTGAACAGGCACGCGTCAATCAGAGGGGACGCCTGCTGACAGTAGATTGCGGCGCCGCCCGTGCCCGTCGCGTTCTGATCGAACACGCAGTTCTCGATGATTCCTGAGGAATCCGGCGTGAACACGATGGCCCCGCCCGATGTACCCGAGCCGTTGCCCGTAAATGTGCAGTTACGGATCTCCGGCGCGGAGCCGTTGTTTGCGATGGCGCCGCCGCTGATACCGGCGGCATTGCCCGCAAACGTGCAGTTCTCGATGAGCGGATATGACCCAGGATTATTCAGGATAGCACCGCCGTATTGCGCAGCCTGATTGTCGGTGAAGTGGCAATTGGCGACCACTGGCGACGCCGCGTCATTGAGCATGCCCGCGCCGTTCGCGCCGCGTCCACCGCGGATCGTGAAGCCGTCCAGGGTGCTGTTCGTGGCGCCAAGGACCACGGTTTCCACGGGCGCGCCGTCGTTCGCGCTCAGCCCGTTGATAACCGTGACGTTGGCGCTGAAGTCGCGCTGCTCCCGCGCGGTCTCGTTTCCCGCAAAACCGCCGTAGAGGTGTATACCCGTCTGAAGATAGGCGACCTCGCTGTACTCGCCTTCCGCAACCCAGACCTCCGCGCCGCCCGCAAGTTCCGCGCGGCGTATGCCCTTGCGGACCGTGTCCACCGCAGTCGCCCAACTGCTGCCATCCTGGACCACGGCTGTGGTCCCCTGGTCTACGTACACGACGCCGGCCGCATGAGCGTATGTCCCATCGGCGCACAACGCAAACACCAGGCACGCGAGTGCCCACGGCCTCTTGCCCTGCATTGGCATCATGGTTCCTCCAAACCCCGGGTGGCCCCGGCTGCCTGTGCGCAAGTATACACGCCAAAGGTGTTTGCAGGAAACCCCGCGGCAGGGCACTCGCATCGTTTCTGGACAAGGGTGCTTTCCCGGGTGCCTCAAGGCTGCGCTTGTTCAACCAGGCAATTTTAATTTTATGAAAGTCTTACTTAACAAACTTGACAACGAGACCTTTCTTGAATATAATTAAGTACGGAATCAATATAATTTAAGCCGGGAGAGTGCGGATGAATCAGGAATCGCAACGGTGGACAGATGCGCTGGCTGAAGAAGACCTGCATTTCCTGAAGCGATTTCTGCTTTCCTCGGGTTCGCTGAAGGAGGTCGCGGAGGCCTACGGCATCTCGTATCCGACCGTGCGCGCGCGGCTGGACCGGCTTATTGCCAAGGTGCAGGTTGCGGAAGACCCGGCGTTGAAGGATGCGTTCCGCCGGCAACTGCAGATGATGGTTGCCGAGGGGCAACTGAACGCGATACAGGCGCGAAAGCTGCTCGAGGCGCACCGAGCCGCCTTGAAGCAGCGGGAGGAAGAGCAATGAAAAGACTATGGCAGACGACCGTTCCCTTGTTTGCGTTTCTGTGCGCTGCGGTGGCCGTGGCCGACCCGGAGCTGGTTCGAGACATTGCGCCCGGCGAATTGAGCGCATATACCGGGAAACTGCCGGAAGGGTCGGTCGTGCAGGTGGATGAGGCCGCCGGGGAGTTGCGGCTGACCTTCTCCGTTTTGGGACCGGCTTCGTTCCCGCTCTTCGAAGTGCCGCTCTCGCCGCTCGAGCATTGCCGTTTAGAGTACCGCGCGGAAATCGGAAGCGAGAACTTGCAGGGCACGGCGTGCATCGAACTGCTGTGCGAATTCGCGCCTGGAGAGCAGTATTTCTCGCGTGCCCTGGACGCTTATGCGCGGGGCACAACGGAGATGCGCCCGTGCGCGACGCCGTTTTTTCTGCAGGCGGGCCAGCGCCCGCAAAGGGCCTGGCTGGGCGTCTACGCGGAGGGCTCGGGCACGGTTGTCTTGCGCAAACTCTCGCTCTGGCGGAAACCACTGAGCCCGGTCGAGGAACTGGACCTTGCGGACCCAGGTGCATGGTGGGGCATAACGGGGGGTGTGTTTGGCGGTCTCTCCGGAGTGTGGGGGACAGCCCTGGCCCTGCTCGCGTGGAAAGGGCGAGCCCGCCGCTTTGCGCTGGGGACAACCTGGTGCTACATGGTTTTCGGGCTGGCGTTGCTCGTTTACGGGGGAGTCCTGGTGGCGCAGGGCGGTGACTGGTGGCGCGTGTTCCCGCCGTTTCAATTGGGGGCGCTGGCCCTGGTGCTGGGCGCATCGATGCATTTCGTCTTGCGTTGGCGCTATCGCGCCGTGGAGGAACAACGCATGGCCGCCATTGAATTGAGCGAGCTGCGGGAGTAGAGCGGCATGCGCGTTCCGGGTGGTTACACGCGCACGTCCAGCCGTTGTTCCGGAACCTGTACGACCGCGGACTCGATGAGCTTGAGGGCGAGTTGGCCTTGGAGACTCAGAGTCTCCTGCTGCGTTTTCAGGACACGAGCCTGGTATTCCGCGGCAAGACGCAGGGCCGCGATGCTGCCCGCACTGCCTACGCCGGAGATGCCGTCCATGGGGTTGCCCTCCTTGACCTCTTGCGCCCTTATTATACCCGAGCGGGCCGTGTACGGGCGCCTTGCTGGGCTCGAGCCTAAGCGCCCAAGCCGAGCCACCCGCCAATCTGGTAAATGAGCAGCGCCAGCACGAAAGCGATCGCGGTGGAATAGGCGGTCGCGAACAGCGCCCATTTCCAGGAACCGCTTTCCCGCGTTATCACCGCGACGGTGGCCAGGCATGGCGCGTAAATCATCACGAAGATCATCAGCGCAAACGCCTTGAGCGGGGTCCAGTCCGGGGCGTAGCGCAGGCGTTCGGCGAGCGGCTGTGCATTCTCCGGGTCGACGTCGCCCATGGAATAGGCCGTGCCCAGCGTGCCGATGACCACTTCTTTCGCTGCGAATCCGCCGACCAAGGCGATGTTCGTGCGCCAGTCGAAGCCCGCGAGCCCGGTCAGTGGCTCGAGCGCCTGCCCGAAACGGCCGGCGAAGCTGTACGCGAGTTCCGCCGCGCGCTCTTCGGCGGGCGCTTGCTCGTGCCCGGCCTCAGGGCGCGCAGCGGCTTCTTCGGGGGGGCGCGGGAAGTACATGAGCGCCCAGAGCACGATGTTGATCGCGAGGATGATCGTCCCCGCCTTGCGCACGTACATCCACGTCCGCTCCCACGTATGCTTGAGCACGGAACGAGCCACCGGAACGTGGTAGGGGGGGAGTTCCATGACGAAGGGCGTCTGCTCGCCGCGGATGACGAAGCGGCGCAGCACCCACGCCGCCGACAGCGCCACCAGCCACGAAATACCCCAGAGGAGCAGCATCATTCCGGTGCGCCGCTCGGGGAAGAACGCGGCGATCAACATGGCGTACACCGGCATTTTGGCCCCGCAGTTCATCAGCGGCGCGACCATCATGGTCACGAGGCGGTCGCGTTCCTCGCGCAGGGTGCGCGTCGCCATCACGCCGGGCACGGCGCAGCCTCCCGCGCCGAGCCCGCCCGAGACGATCATGGCGAGTATGCTTTTCCCCTGCAGCCCGAATGTCTGCATGACGCGGTCGAGAATGAAAGCGACGCGCGCGATATACCCGGTGTCTTCCAGGGCGGAAATGAACAGGAACATGACGAAAATCAGCGGCACGAATGACATGACGCCGCCGACGCCCTGGATGATGCCGTCGTCGACCAGCGAATGAAGCATGGGCATGCGCGTTTCGAGGCCCGACGAAAGGCGTGCCAGTTGCTCGAAGAACCAGACCATGAGACCCGTGGGGCTGAGCGGCCCGCCGAACCACGGTATCCATGCCCATTCGTCGGAAATCTTGAAAACCCAGAAGAACAGGGCCGTAACGACGCCAAGCATGATGAGCGGCCCAAGATAGCGGTTACAGACGACCGCGTCGATCTTGTCGGTGATATGCCGCCGCGCCTCCCCCTTGAACGTGACGCATTCCTTGTAGGCGCCCGCGGCGAAACCGTAACGGCGCTCCGCGATGATGGTGCCGGCGTCGTCATCGAAGTGCGTCGCGATCGCGCGGGCGGCGCGCTCCACGGCCGGCGCAAGCGTATCGTAGTCCGCCCCGCACAGGGTGCGCACTTCCGCCGCGACTTCTTCGTCCGTCTCGATGAGTTTCACCGCGACCCAGCGCGGCGGATACCTGTCCGCGATGGCGGGGAACCGGGCGATCAAGACGCTCAGTTCGTCGATGGCCTGGTCGACCTCGTGACCGTACGTGACCGGCTTGGGAATCAGTTGCTCGGGGTTTTCAAGCGCATCCACGCATGTCTTCAGAAGCTTGAAGATACCGCGGCCCCTGTTGCCGACCGTGGCGATCACGGGCACCCCTAGCAGCAGCGAGAGCCGCTCAACGTTGATCACGAAACCGCGCTTCTCCGCGATGTCGGCCATGTTGAGCGCGATCGCGAGCGGCACCTGCATTTCCATGAGCTGCACTGTCAGGTAAAGGTTGCGCTCGAGATTGGACGCATCCACCACGTCCACGACGAGTTCCGGCTTTTCCTCGACGATGAATTGGCGCGCCACCACCTCTTCGCGCGAATACGCGGTCAGCGAGTACGTGCCGGGCAGGTCCACCACAGTGAGCCGGTGTTCGCCGTAGTGAGCGATACCCTCCTTGCGTTCGACGGTGACGCCGGGGTAGTTGCTGACTTGCTGGGCCGCCCCGGTCAGAAAATTGAAAATCGATGTCTTCCCCGCGTTCGGGTTGCCCGCGATGGCGATGCGGATCACGGCTCGATCACCTCGACTTCGATTTCTTTCGCTTCGCTCATGCGCAACGCGAGGTAGTACCCCTTGATATTCACTTCCACGGGGTCGCCCAGCGGCGCATGACGCTCCACGCGGATTTCCGTGCCGCGCGTGACACCCATGTCGAGCAGCCGCTGGCGAATGCTTTTTGGCCCGCCGCCGCGAATCCGCAGGATCCGCGCCACGGCGCCGGTGGTCAGGTCGTAGAGGGTCGTGGCCATCTGATCGCGACTGCGCCTCCGCTATTGCCGCCGGAAAGGACCGGGGACGGAATAGAATGCGGCCCGTGCAGCCTTCATGGCGATTCGGGTCTTTCCGCGGTGCCGGAAGCCGGGTGCGCAACAAATATCTTCTCGGCCATGCCCCGGCCGATGGCAACGCGCGATTCGCCGATAGCGACGAAGACCGCGCCGCCCTCTCCGCCGCTGGATCGCAGGACGCGCATTTCGCATCCGCGGCGTACGCCCATCCCGATCAGATTACGTTGAAAAGCACGCCCACCCCGCAGCGCGGTTACCTTCACGCATGCTCCTGCGCGCACCACACTCAATGGCACACTGTGGTCTGAGCCGGCGCCGATACTGTCCGATTCGCGCGGCATTACTACGGTTCCTGTCTTCAAGTCTTAATGCCGTTCCGGTGCTTGCCCGCAGCCGGGACACGCCGCGTGGCCGCACGCGGAACCCGCGTCACGGCCGCGATTCCACAACGCCGCGCACAGCTGGCGAGCCACCGCCAGCACCGCGGCCGTTACGATGCCCGCTACCACCATGCATTCCATGATTACGTCATGTGCGCCTCTAAGCCTTGCCCGCGCGGGGGGCTTTCCTGGCCGGGCCGCTGCGCTTGGCGCGCATGCCGTTGCTCTCGGGCGCTTCCTGATACGCCGTGGCCTCGCCGTCATCCCGGTAACTCTCCATCATCCTGCGCAGGTCGCTCAGCCGGTGCGGGTCGTCCAACAGGCTGCGCATGAACCAGAGGAGCCGCCGGCCTGTTTCGACGCCGAGCAAGTGCTCCATCTTGCATGCATCGCTGATAGCCGCATCCCGCGGCACGCCCAGTACGCGTTCGAAGAAGCCGGAGAGAATCGCGAAATTCTCCTCGACTACCGCCGCGATGGCCGCGCCTTCGTCCGTCAAGAGCAGGAAACGATTCGGGTCCTCGGCGATCCAGCCGCGTTTCTTCAGTTGCGCCAAGGCCATGGACGCGGCGCCGCGAGAGACTTCGAGCACCTGGGCGACATCCGTCGATCTCGCATAGCCGAACTCCTGGCGCAGGCTGCGTATGGCCATCAGGTAATGGGCCATCGAGTGGGTCACCAGGTTCCTGTCGAAATCGCGCCAGTGACTAGCGTCATTCGCCGCGGTGGTCACGGCATAGCCTCCGGAGTTCAGCACAGTGAACAGTTCTTTGCCTTCTATTCTATCATGTTCGCGTAGCTAAACCAATTTTTGCTCGCGGACACGTTGGTGCGCGGCATCGCTGTCGCACTCACGGTTCGGGGACTTTCCAACCGTCGCGGTTTCCGGTAGACTGAAGTCACGTCAGGTATTGTCCGCCTGAAACCACAGGGAGGATGCCATGAGCCCGCAACATATGCTTGAACGCGCCCTCTGTGTTGTTGCCTGCGTCTATTTCCTGATGATTGGCGTTCCCGCGCTGTCACAGGAAGGCCCGGCGTGGAATCTGACCGACCTCCTGACATTTTCGCCGGCCGACGATGGAATTACGTGCGCCTGGCCCTCGCTCTCGGCTGCCTATGAAACATTGGACGCGCTTTACGAACAAAGCGGGATGGCTGCGCTGCCAGGCAAATTCATTGGTTCCCCACTGGATATGCTCCAGGACATCGCTGAGGACCTGGAGCTGGGAGAAACGAACTCGCTCGCGGAACTCCTGGAAAAGACGGGGGTCGACGGGTCCAGACCCGTAGCGGTGGTCATGGGGGATTTCGAAGGGGAACAGATGTCTCTGTACCTGCCCATTGTGGACTCGGAGCGCTTCGCGGCGTTATTGGGATTCGAGAATGGGGAGCCGCTGGAAGTGTCCATTAGCGGCGTTCCGTGCAGGGCGGGCTTGCTGACGCCGGACGAGACGGCCTACCTGTTCTATCGGGGTTACGTGGTGCTGGCCAAGAGTCCGGATGCGTTGCGCGCCGCGGCGCAGGGCATTGAATCGCCTTGCAGAGTCCATTACAGCGGCGCGGAACTTCCCGCGCTGAACGAGAACGAGTGGGTGGTGCGCGCGCATCCGGATAGACTGCTGGCGATGATAGCGGCAGAGGATAAAGACGTTGCCGCGCTCGCGAATGGAATAGGCGGAGTGTTGACCGCCGCGTATGACGAGGTCGTGGCCACGGCGGCGCTCCAAGGCAAGCGCCTGTGGCTGCGCATCGCAGCACATCAGAAGGCGCCGTGTGAAGCAACCCCGCCGCTGGGACTGCCGAACCTGCTGCCCGCGAACAGCATAGCCATGGCCGGCTTGCGCATTTCGCCGGGATTGAAAAACCTCGCGCGCGCCGTGCTCGAATCGGTGGTGACCGATCCCGCACAACGCACGCAGGCACAGGGATTCTTCACGTTCATTACGGGATTGCTGGGTGATGAAGCCGCCGCCGCCGTGCCCGTGATAAGCAGCGAGCATATGCACTTCATTGCCGTCGTCAGAAGCCCGACGCCGAAGATGATTGAAACTTCTCTCGGTATGGCGGACGCACCGGCAGCGGCGGGACAATACGCGGGAAGGGACATCTATGAGATCAATGTGTTCCCGCCGCCGGCCGACCGCATCTTCTACACCAGCACGGAAGACCTGTTTCTTATCGGCACTCGAAAACAGGACATTCAGGCCCTGCTAGACAAGGTTACGGGTGCGGTGGTTGAGGAAGCGCCGCGTCCTTTCCTGGCGACGCTGCTGGCGCGGGCAAATCACGGGTTTCTCCATGTGAACGGGAGACGTCTGTCAAGAGCGATGCAATCCGGTGGCCTGGCCATGGACATGCCCAAGCAGACTCTCGAATTGGGCAATATACAGGTGCGCATCGAGCACCACGGGACCTACGGGCAGGTCGTTTGCGACATCCCAAACACCCTCTTGTCCGGTCCCGCGATGATGCTGACCGCGCTGTCAGGCAGGCAAGATCCTAATGCGCGAGCCATAAGTCAGAACAATCTCAAGCAGATGGGGCTGGTCTGCAAGATGTACGCAAATGAGAGCAAGGGGCAGGTGTATCCGCCCATCTCGCCCGTGCCGGGCAAATTGATGATCGACGCCGCGGCGATTTACCCGGAATATCTTTCCGATGTCACGATACTGGCGCGACCCGGCTGCAAAGCTCTGGAGATCGACTTTGATAACCCGGATTTCGCGCAGATTATGATCGATGACCGCTGCTATCTCTACCTGTCCCATGCGATCACGACCGAAGAGGAGGGTCTCGCCTACGCCGAGGCGTATCGGAAAGCGGCGGAGTCGCGCGCTGGCTTCGAGCAGGATTTCGACACCCCCAATGGCAAGCTGTACCGGCTTCGCGAGGGCGTCGAGCGCTTCTTCATTACCGACATCAGCAATCCGGCGGGCGCGGTCATGGCGCAGTCGCGCGTGTTGGTGATGATGGAACGCCCGGTGGGCGAAACGGTAGAAGGCATAAATGTGTTGTTTATGGACGGGCACGTGGAATACGTGCGCAAGGGCGTTTTCCCGTACACGGACACGTTCATGAACGCATTGTTGGCCCTCGATGCCCTGGAAGGCACGTGACGAGGTGTGCGGCTGATGATGATGCACATTCGCATTTCATGGCCTGCCGGGGCGTCGAATGCCGCCCCGTGACGGCGATGAACATGCTTGGCAAGATCGAGGGCGACCCGCGAGCTGGCGTGCGTTCGCACAGGCGACGCAATCACCGTCGAGGCTGTTTCCGAAAAAGGCGCTGTCATTGCGGCGGATAGCGGTCGAATACCTCGCCGTGGATGTCCACGGCCTGATAGGTGACGGCTTCGTTCGCCAGGTCGACCAGCCAGAAATGCGGCGTGCTCGAAGCTTTTTCGAGGTACCACGCACCCTCGTTCTCGATTTTGCGGGGCGGCACGCCCATGCAGCCGTCGCCGAAATAGACAATGCCTTCGGGGTCTACCTGATTGCCGCGGATGGGCTTGGTCCGTTTGAACGTGTGGTCATGTTGCTCAAAACACGCCGTTACGCCGTACTGCTCGAACAACGGCAGCCAATGTTCGCGGCCCGCCCCGGATAGGCTGCCCTCGAAATCGCGATGACTCGGATAGAACGGCACATGGTAGACGGCCATCTTGAAGGGTACGCCTTCCATTTTCTGCAATACCGTTTCGAGCCAGGCCTTTTGCGCGCCGTCGTGGGGGACGGTATGACCCGAGTCAAGAATGATCAGTCCCAGACTGGGGCCGAAACGCAGCGAGAAATACGGCAAACCGCCCTGCGCAAAAAAACCAAAGAAGTATGGGGCGTTGCGTTCCGGCTCCTCGAAATCACCGTTGGTTTCATGATTTCCAAGAGCGAACACGCCCGGAATGACCCGGTTTTCTTCCGTGCGCATGCAGCTTTCCCACGTCTGCAACCACCAGTCCCAGATGAAGAGGTTCTTGGGGTTGCCATTGGCATACGCGATGTCGCCGCCGATGACGACGAAGTCCGGATTGGCCGCGGCGGCTTGCTTGAGCAGACGCCGCGCGCGCGGGTGTACGCTCACGTCGCCGCCCACCGCGAAGCGTATGGGCGAACCATCGTTCGGGATTGTGCGGAACTGCTGAACCGTCGAGAAGCGCTTGCCCTCGACACCGTAGAGGAAGTGATAAGTGGTGCCCGGTTCGAGCCCCGTGAGTGGGACGCTGAATACCGCGCGTTTTTCCTTGATGCCCGGAACGGTGTGCGGCGGCGCGGAAGCGCGGAACGCATACGCGGCGGCGTCCTGCCCGCGCGGTTCCGTGTCGTAGTAGACAACGCCCTCGGGAGCGGGAATCGGGGTCTGAAAGTTTACGGTCATCGTCGTCGACGGATCGCCCTGCCACGTCAGGTACATGTGGAACGGCGTGGCGCATCCCTGCACCAGCAGGGCTGTCGCCGCGACGAGGACGACGAGCGCCAGGACACGCGCGATGGTATGTTGCTGCAATCGCATGGCAAGCTCCTCCAATACCGATTCCCGTCTGTGGCCCGGTTTATGGACCGGCGGCGCTACTGCGAGGATTCAACATCGCCAGCGGGCTGCTTCCTGCGTGCTGCGGTATACGGCGGCAGCGCGCGCAGCCGCGGGTCGTCCACCGGTCCGCCAATCGTGAAATGATACAACGATTGATAGCCCGATTCGCGCAGCCCAAAGAGTTCGTGCGCGACGTCGTCAAAATAGCAGCCGATTCCCGTGCCGCGCACGCCCGCGCGTTCGGCTTCCAGGTATAACACCTGGCCTGTCATCCCTGCTTCCCAGAACAGGCGCGGATACAACCACGCCCCGCGCGCGCAAGGGCTCATCAAAACACGACAACATCGCGACGCTGAAAACGCCGTCTCCCGCAATATCCTGCTGGCAGGACACCTGCGTCGCGATGCGGCGGCAGTCACCCGCTTCGAGCAGAAACAGGGGCAGCGACTCGGGCGCATCCGCCGGGCATTCCCAGGCAAAGAAGGGATGCATCGCTCCGCGTAGGGCGGCTGTCCCGGCAGGATCGCGCGCAAGCAGGTAGAGTCCGGGCTGCAGGCCGGTCACGCGATGCACAAACAGCCCCAGATGCACGCGCGTCTCCGGCGGAGCGCTCCACCACGGGGGCGCGCCCGGGTCTGGCAGGGTCCTCGCGAGGATCCGGTAGAAAGCCGAAGCCGAAAGGGACGTCACGCCGTCCATATCAACGGCGCTGCGGCGCTGTTGGAAGATGCGGCGGGCCGTTGGCCCGGCGGACGGGCGTTGAGGAACGCCCGGGGTGCATGGGGGATAGGCCTGCGGTTGCGTGGACGGCTTGCGGCACGCAAGCGTTGTCTTCTCTATGATTTCCCATGCGCGGTGCTCACGGCTCAGACGATTGGCGCGCCCCAGCCATTCAACCCCTCGCGCGGCAGCCCCTGTCTGTCGCTGCGAATCCGCTGCGAACCCGTTGGGGATCGGCGTGGCATGGTTCGCCGGCACGACTGCCGCGAGGAGGTCCGGGTGCTCGATTTCCGCGTCGCCGTGTTCCTGGGACCGGTCCAGGCCGAGTAACGCCGCGACTTCGGCGTCCGGCGCGGCGTCGAGATGCACGAGACGCCAGCCCAATGCCGTGGCGGAAAAACTCAGCGCCGCCAGGGCATGGCCCACGTCATGGTTACAGTACCGGTAGGCGCGCTCGCCGTATTTCCAGGTCTCGCGCCACTGGATGGTCGCAATTCCAACGAAGAAGACCGGTTTGGGGAACTCGTCCGTCAGACGTGCCCAAGCCCTGGCCGGCAGCGCCGCGCGGCGTTCAAGCCCGTGTTCGCGCGGCGCGTAGTGATATACGCAAGGCGCGCCTGTGAAATCCGAAACCAGATATCCCTCGGTGGGATGAAGATTCCCGCTCGACGGGTTACATCGCAACTCCCACCGCGAACCTTGGTATTCCTTGGACGCGGAGAGGCCCAGCGCAGATTCGAAGAACTGGCCAATCGACAACGGATTCAAGGGTCGCGGAGGGATAGAGGCCGGCGCGGCTAACGCATCATAGGGCGGCGAATCATCCGTTTCGGGAAAGGGCAGCAGATACAGAGGCGCGCCGGCATAGCGCCGGAACGGGTCCGGCTGATTGGCCCAGTCCAGGTAACCCAGCGATCGCGCGTACCGGTGCGGATGGTGCTTCGTCGCCTCGTGATACGCGCGCACCGCTTCGACCGCCACCTGTAATCGGGAACTTTGCTCTTTGTCAGCCATGTGCAAACGCCGGCGTCAATCCGACAACACCGCCAAGGCCTGCTCGCCGGTCATACCCAGTTCAACGCCATACGCGGCGGCCTTGCTGGTCATGTCGACAATCTTCGCGCGCAGCAAGTCGTCGACCGTAACCAGCGGATGCTCGCGCGTGCCTCGCGCGATGGCAATCGCGGCCCCGGCGCGGTCCATGACCTCCTTGTCGACCACGCCGCACGCGACGAGGCCCTTGTCCGTGAGGATCATGACAAACTGGCTGTCGGACCAGCCGGCCTCGAGGCCCAAGGCCGGCGTCTGCTTCGACAAAACGGGCGCTATGCGAATCATGTGCCTACCTCCGGTGTCGCTCCGGCGAGGGAGCGTGTATGCCGTATCGTAACGCAGCGGGCCGGATAATGCCTATCCATACGAGGACTCGCCCAGTTGTTTCAATACCCGCGCTATGCTTGAATACGTCATTGGCAGTCATTGGGAGAAACCTCTGTTGAGCGGTATGACACACGATTCCGGCGCGATACACCCAGAGCCCGGGGAAGCCCGCGAGGTGCTTCCGTTGCAGTTCGTGGAGGAAGTGTCTCACGTGGGCAACGCGCCGGACGTGTGTCCGTACCTGCCCGACCGCGTAGCCACATACCGCGTCTGCGAAGGGGACCTCGCCGCGCAACGGTACGAAGAATTGCTTGTGGCGGGTTACCGGCGCAACGGGGCGTATCTGTACCGCCCTGTTTGCCGCGAGTGCAATGAATGCAAGATGCTGCGCGTGCTCGTGCGCGAGTTTCACCGCACGAAGGAACAGCGCCGCATCTGGAATCGCGGTAACCGGACATTTCGGGTGTCTTTGGCCCGCCCCCGTTTCACGCAGGAGAAAGGCCGCCTTTACAGCGAGTACCTGCGCTACCAGCACGGTGCGGAGCACGCCGCGTGGGAGAGGGAAGCCTACGGGCGGTTCCTGGTCGAATCCTGTATCGGCCCGAGGACGATCGAGGTCCAGCTTCGCGCGGGCGACCGGCTCGCCGGCGTGGGCATCCTCGACCGTCTCGGCAACGCGCTCTCGTCCGTGTATTTCTATTTTGACCCAGCGTTCGCGCGCCACAGCCCCGGTACTTACTCGGCGCTATACGAAATCGACCTCGCGCGCCAGTGGGGGATGGACTACTACTACCTCGGCTTTTATATCCGCGGCTGCCCGAGCATGAGTTACAAGGCCCGGTTTCGCCCCTGTGAATACAAGGCGCCAGACGACGCGGTCTGGCGCCGCGTGGAACGGCAGATGCCGCAGCCAGGAAACGAACCACCGATGAACACCGATTGAAATCCTTCTTCATCGGTGTGCTTATGTGTGCTTCTTCTTCTTCGCACCAGGGAAAGGGGCAAGGGAGAACAGGCGGCCAAAAGCCCCGCGGTGTGATTGGAGTCTGGCATCATAATGGGTAGAGAAGGGAAGGCGGCATGAGGGGTGTTGACGCCGGAGGGGCATGCGGTTCCATTTTTGAAGTGGCCGAAAAACGCGGATGCGTGGCGTCTCACCCTTTCATGAGCAGAATCTTGCGCGGCCGCGGATGTACACGTTGTGCCGTTCGACGGGCGGGCGTGACCGGGCGCAACGAAGGGTGTTTTGACCGGAGCGCACCGTTGGAGACGCGGTGAGCCCGCGCGCTGCGGTTACGTGAAGATGGCGAACCCTGCCGCGGCGAGGATGAGCGCTACGACGGGCGTCATGATCCATCCCACGACGATGTGGCGAAGCACATCGAAATGAATCGACTGCGCGCCGCGCAGCAGGCCGATGCCTAGAATCGCGCCGACTATTCCCTGAGAAGTGCTTACGGGCGCGCCAATAACGGCGAACGCGTGGACCGTGAGCGACATGCTCGACACGGCGACGAACGCCGTGAACGCGTCGAGCCGCATGATGCCCGAGCCGACGTGGAGCATGACGCGGCGGCTGAATGTAACGGCGCCGAGCGCCATCGCCGCGCCGCCGAAGGCGGCGAGCGCGCGGTCCGAAACGCCGGGCAGCACGCCGGAGAACATGCCGACGGTATTGGTTACGTTATTGGCGCCGAGGGCGTAGGAGCCGTAGACGCCGGCGGCCAGCAGGCCGGACCACAACACCCTGTCGCGAGTAAACATGCTCATGGGCACGTGGCGGAAGAGGAACGCCAGCACCTTGTACGAGAACATGGCCAGTATCAGCGAGCCTATGGGCGTGCCAGCCCAGCACAGCACCACTTTCGCCAGGGGGCCGAACTCCGTCCGGTTCGTGGCGAGGCCGATGCCCAGGATTGCCCCGACGACACCCTGCGACGAACTCACCGGCAGTTTCATGGCCGTCATGACGGTCACGGTAATCGCCGAGGCGACGCTGACGATCACGGCGGTGGTCACGGTTTCCGGCGCGATGTCGCGGAGCGTAGCGATGCCTGCCGCGCCTTGCAGGGTTGCGCCAAGGACCACGAAGCATGCGCACAGCAGCGCCGCGCGCCAATAGGGAATGATGCGCGCAGCGACGGCGGTACCGAAGACGTTCGCCGCGTCGTTTGCGCCGAGCGCCCAGCCGAGAAACAGACCGCCGCCCAACGGGGCAAACCCCAGGAAGGCGCCCATCTCAGGAGACCCTCTTGATGACGATGATACGGATGCGGTCAGCCACGTTTTCCGCCATATCGCAAATGGCGGAGATGCCGTGGATCAAGTCGCGCAAGAGGACCTTGTCGAGGTCCTTGATGCCGGGCGACGCGAAGACCTGCTGGATTAGCTGGCCTTCAAGCGTATCTGAACGGCTTTCCATCTCATCGATCTTTCCGAGCAGGTCCGCCACGTTTGTGAAATCGGTGAATAGCCGGCCCACGGCTTCCATCATGACGGACACGCACCGCATGCAGAGGCTCAACAGTTCGCACATTGGTGCATGCAACGGCTGCGGCACAACGATGTACTGCTGCACAATCGCGCGCACTACCGCCTGGGCCTGGTTCGGCACGGTGTCGAGCGTCTCGAGGAGCCCAAGTACGTCGCCGCGCGACTCGGGGAATAGCGCCTTCGCGTACATGAGCGTCTCGATGTCGCGACGCAGGTCGTCGGCTCGGCTCTCGGCGTGATGCACATCGATTACGTCGCGTGCGAGGCGGGCAAGGTCGCCGCTGTCGCAATAGCGCACGAGACTGTCATGGGCGCGCTGAACGCAGGCCGATGCTTGCTCGCGGTATTCGCCGATCAGCGCTTCAATCTGACGTTGTCTGGTGTAGAACATGACTGTCCTGTCCCTTTTCGTGCACGCTCCCCACTGTTGCGGGGGCAGCGCCCATGCCCCGGATCAGGGCACGGCATAGCTGTACAGGTGCGCGCCACTGCCGAAGTAGACGCGTCCGTCCAGAAAATCGCCGCCCGGCCCGACAGGCACAGGCGACTTGGCCAGCAGCGTGATTTCGTGCGTGGCCTGGTCCACGCGCGCAATTCCGTTTGCCAACAGCAGGTACAGGACGCCCTCGGGGCTTAGCACAAACACGCGCGGGCCCTGCTGGTGATTCGTGCTGCCAAGGGTCTCCGTCAGGTTCCGTTCCAGGAGCACCTCTCGCCTGGCGGCATCGAAGACGAAGAATCGACTGCAGTCCGCGACGCCGTAAACGAGGCCATTCGGCGCCGTGCACAGGTCGGTGTATTCGCGGGCTGCAGCCAGGACGGGCGCGTGCCATTCGAGGCGCTTTGCCGCCAGGTCCATGACGCACAACTCCGCGGTCGCGGCCTTGGTCTCACCGCCGGTGCCGGGGCTGATGGTCGTGCCGCAGAGGATTTTGCCCTCCGGCAGGGGCGCCAGACTTTCGATCGCCTGGTCCGGGATGATGCTGGTGTGTTCGAGCAGCGTCTGCGTCCGCGTTTCGCGCTCCCAGAAGAGCAGTCCGCCGCCCGTGAAGCCGTAACCCGGCGTGCCCGCGAGGACCAGCGTCGTCCCGTCGGGACAGGCCAGCAGGTCGTGAGGGCGGTGAATCGTGGGCGTACATTCCGTCAGGAACAGAGGGTTGGCATTTGCATTGCCCTTGTCCGTGTCCACCCAAGGTCGCGCGGGGTCCCATTCGAGCAGGAAGCCGCCGCCATAACCTCCGGCGAAGAAGCGGTCGCCCTGCCGTGCCACCGTGTTCCATTGCCCGTAGCTGGCGCGGTTGACCCAGGCGCCGGTCTTGGGATTGTAGCTGAAGAACCGCATGGGGAACGCGGTGCCGCCGCAGAGTGTGCCGTCCGGCGCCACGGCGATGCCCATGATGTGCGCGCCCTCGCTGGTGTATTCGAACGGGACCGTGCGCACATCGCCCGTTTGCGGATCCTCGACGGACATCATGCGGTCCACAAGGTCGCAGGCGCGGAGCACCTTCCCGTCAGGGAATTGGGCGTGGAACAATCCCTGACTGTCGGTGATGATGGCCTTCTTGTCAATGACGGGGGGCTGTGGCAGTGTTTGCCACGCGCCCTGATACAACTCGTACCACGTGTTGCCCGAATTGCCATAGACCTTCCCGTTCTTGTCGCGATAGACGGTTCCGGCGCCGTGGACGCGCTCGCCCTCGGGCACCACCGGCCGCGCCTCGGCGGCGCGCGGGTCGAACGCGATGATCTGGCTGGCGGTGCTGCCGATGCCGAAATAGATCCAGCCGGCATCGTCAGCGGCAACGCTCCGCTGGTATTGAGCCCAGTTCTGTTTGTATACGTGGCCGTAGTCGCGCAGCGCGGCTGTCGCGGGGTCAAACGCGACGACCCCGCTCTGCGGGTACGTGACCGACCAGATCACGCCCTGGTCGTCCTCGGTCATGCCCATGGCCATCTGCGGGGCCGTTGCCTGGCAAAACGTAAAGGCACGCTTCGCCGGGTCAAACTCGACGAAATAGCTGTTGAAATGGGTGTAGAACTTGTTCTTGGACGAGAGAATGGACGCGTAGGGGCAGTCCCCGCCCGGCGGAAACGGAACGGGGAATTGCTCGCTCTTGCCGGTTTCCGCGTCGATGAGCAGAAGCGCGTAACCGCCGCGGTGGTCAAAGAGCCAGACGAGCACGACATCGCGGTTGTTTGCGTCGGTTGTGGCAACGATGCCGCGATGATTGCTCACCGGCGTTGCGATACCGTGATGGTAGAAGCCGTTGCCCAGGTCTTCCGTGGCGGCCCGGGCGCCAGCCGTGTATATGGCAGCGGCGACGCAACACAGGACGATTCCAGCACGCATATATCTTCCTTCCTTATTCGCCGTCAGAATTGCAGGGTTACCGTTTCCGGCGCCGCCGCGACGCAGTCGAACGTAACAGCGAGTACTCGGTCCTTCAGGGAAGCGGCAGCGGCCGTGCCGGAAACGGTCGCTTCCTGAAGCCGGTACTCTTCGGGCACCAGGAAATGCAGCGTGTAGCGCGTATCGGCAACGACATTGAATGTGCCGGACAATGTGCGCGCCACCGGGTCCCACCGCAGTTCCGTGAAATCCGTTGCGCCCATCGTGAAGTGGCGGTCCGTGGCGAGAAACAGGGGCCGATCCTCGTAGGGACGAAATCCGTAGACCCGCACACAGGCGGGAGGTAATTGCACGTCGAGGTTTCCCCGTGCCGTGCCGTGGTACTCCTGTTGCCAGAAGCTAAAAACCGCGTAATACGTATTGGGGTCCAGGCCAAGGGCGCGAAAATCGAGCGAGACCGTCTGCGGCGCGGTGTCGTCCCAGTTGAATACCGCCACCACGAGCCAAGTGCCAATAACGCAGTCCACAGGGAGCGCCCAGATGCGCGGCGGGGCTTCCTGGAACAGGTCGATGGGCCGCGCGGGCTTCGGCGGCACGGGAAGCAGCCTGCTGAGGATGGCGGTCTCATCGCCGGTCAGTTCGGAAAAGCGGTCGCCTATCTTCACCACGCCGCCCGTGAGCGCCGCGCCTGTAAGCCATGCGATGCTCTGCTCGCGCGTGAGCGGGGGCTTGTCCGCTGCGCGCCAGCGTGCGCGGGTGCTGTCATGCCCAAAGAAGGCGCAATCCTGGTCGGGGGCATAGAGGGACGGCGCGACATAATAGCGCCGGACTGCGTTGGTCAGGGTTTCGACGCAGCCCCAATTGCCCTGCAGGTCGCCGGAACGCCAGAGGGGTGCGCAGTCATGCCCCACGCGCACGCCTTGCGCGTACATGGCGTTAATCGGCTGCGGCGTCACGGCCATGATGAACTTGGCCGGTCCAAACCCTTCGCGGATTGCCTGCATTCCCAAACGCAACACCTCGACGTTGGTCTTTGAAGCGTCGCGGTATCGCTCCGCCAACAGCAGGTGATAGACGAAATCCGCCTCGACAATCGCGTCGTATCCCCAGTCGTTTCCGATCTTCTGGAACAGGTCCCGGACGCAAGCGTACGCGCCGGGCGCGGTGACATCGAGGATACGCTCGTCGTCGCCGAGCAGGAACTTGCCGAGCGGATTCGGGTCTGCGAGCCACTCCGGGTGTTCCGCGGCCAGCGGCGCCTTCACGTTCACCGTGAAGGGGTCAATCCAGATCGCCGCGGTCATGCCGCGCCGGTGGATTTCGTCCGCCATCCATTTCATTCCGTGCGGGAACTTTTCGTTCGGTTCCCAGTCTCCCTTCATGCGTTGCCACCCGGCGTCGATGGCGAAGTGATTCCAGCCGTAGCGTTTGAGCCGCGCATCGAGTGCGTCGAGGTCCTGCAGGAGCAGTTCTTCGCTGATGTCGCTGCCGAGGCCGGTGCTCCACGGGTCCCAGCCGTGGGGCAGCGCGGCGGGCAGCGCGCGTGCGCCGTTGGCGGCGGCGCTCGCCGCGGCAAACCGTTCCAGCGCGAGGAACGGGTCGTTCTCCGCCACGGCAATATAGAACAGTTCGGAAGCCAGGCGTTCCCCGGGCGCGACTACGATGGGCGGGTCATAGACGCATGCCGCGCGCATGAGGTCAAAGGCGTCGTCCGGGGCGTTTTCCGTGCGTTGCAGATGCACCTGTGTGTAGCCGCGCAGATTGGTCAAAAAGCCCGCTACGAGCACGCGCCCGGACACGGGATTGTGCACGGCGAGGTTCCACTGACTCTGCGACTTGCCCGTGACGACGTGTGCATAATCATTGAACGTCTGGAAGAGCCGCCCGTTTTCGAGGATGGCTGCCTGCGCCGCGCCGGGGCCGACATGCGCGCCGCCGCGGCGTGTGCCGCCCAGCGCCGCGGGGAAGAGGCGGGCCACGCGCACCGGCGACTTGCCGGTGTTGGTATAGACAACCTGCGCGGTCAGGAACGGTTGCGTAGGGTAGGCGCAGAGGCCCCACTCGCACCCTTTCTTGCCGAAAAGGACCCCTTGGCCTTCGCCGAGCGCGTCGTCAACCTCGACACGCATGGTGTAACGCCCATCCACGGACAGCGCGCGGGGTTCTTCCTCATCGGCGAACAAGATCATGGGATAGAGGTTGTCGAGCACGGGCGTATGGTCCAGGAGGCAGACATCCGTGCGGCCGTTCTTCTGGATGAGAACTTCATACGCGTCCGAATTGATGGTGCGGTAGACCTTGCCCGGTCCCAGGACGGATGGTTCGGCGGCGAAGCCGGACAATGGGGCCGCCGCGAGAATACCCGCGGCCAGAAGCGCGGTTACAGCAGCATGGCGACGCTGGAAGAAAGGGGGAACGCCCATGGCATGTCCTCAAGGTTTGGCGGACGCTGCTATTTGCCCTTTTGCAGCGTGATGCGTTTGCCGGTCCTGCTGGATTCATACGCCGCAAGAGCGACACGCAGCGCTTCGCGGCCTGCTTTGCCGTCCATGGTCAGTTTCTCCTTGCCACGTATCACGTCGAGCCAATGGTCGATTTCGATCTTCCAGCCCCCTTCCGTCGGGTGCCGTTCGACCAGGCGCCAGTCGTGCGTATCCTTGCCGCTGGCGGAGACCGTCCCGCCAACCATGAACAGTCCCTTGAGGTAGTCGCAGACGAGCGAGCCTTCCGTGCCGTAGATTTCACATCCCGCAAAACCCGGCTTGCTGGTCCAGCCGACCTCGATATAGCCAAGTGCGCCGCTCTTGAACTCCAGCAGCATTACGGCGTTGTCATCGACGGGAATACGCTTGACCAGCGTGGCCGTGCGCGCGCTGACCGACACAATCGGACCCATCAACCACAGGCACAGGTCGATGGCGTGGATGCCCATGTCGAGGAGCGCGCCGCCCGCCGCGAGTTTCGGGTCGTAGAACCATTTGCTCTTCGCCCAGCCGGGAAACGGGCCACCGTGGGCAAAACGCGCACGCATCATGAACGGCTTGCCAATCGCCTTCTCGTTCAGCAATTCCCGGCACTTGCGCGGCCCTGTGAACAACCGGTGCGTGAACCCCACCATCAGCTTGCGTCGCGCCGATTTCGCCGCATCTATCATGGCGTCCGCTTCCTTGACGGACACGGCCATGGGCTTTTCGCAAAGGACATGGCAGCCGGCCTTCAGGGCATCGATAGTCTGCTGTGCGTGCAACACGTTGGGAGAGCAAATACTTACGACATCCAACTTCTCCTGAGCCAGCATCGCCACGTAGTCCGTATACCCGCGCAAGCCGGGGTTAAACAGCATAGCCTCGCGTATCCGGGCTGGCTCCGGGTCGGCTACCGCCACGAGTTGAACGTCCGCATTGCGGGCATAACCCGGCGCATGGCACGCCTGAGCGATGGCCCCGCCTCCGATGACCCCTACGCGATAGGGTCTACTGGCAGCGTTCATTGAGGGACTCCCCATGGCGCCGAGGCGCGGTTTTCGCGGCAATAAGAGATCAATAACCGCTTAGAACAGATCATAAACAATAAATAACGAACTAAAACGAATAAACAGAGGTGTCGAGCGTAGGATAGGGCTCCATGCGGAGGTCTCGTTGCGCAAGAGCCGGAGACGTCATCTGCAAGCAGGTTGCGGGCGTTAACCTGACACATTGGAGGCGCAACGTAGGGCGTCACCCGGAACTCTGACGAACTGATGCACATAATGGGCAACAGTCTACTCCAGGTGTCTCGTTGGGTCAATAGAAAGGGCAGGTATTGCTATTGTTTGCATTATTTGTTAGGATAAGGGTATCTGATCGTCCACCGCCTTTGCGGTTTGGGGACCATGGAGGGCGGTGACCGGATCTTTTGTAACCAGCAAGAGTGAGAACCAGGGAGATTGATAATGAGTCGAAAAGTCTGGCGCTACAAGATGACCCGGAACGAAGAGCGGCTCTGGAAACAAGAGGAGATGCAGGGCTGGCGGAAAGCGTTGGAGGCGTGTGTGGAAGACGACGCGCGCGAAGAGGGCTGTAACAAGTACATCATATGCGATAGCAAGGACATCGTATTGACGAAGGGCGAGGTAACAAAGCTGACGACGACCGTTCCCGTATGATGCAGGCGCAAGGCCGTCTTTTCGGGCCCCGAGGCTTGAATGCCTCGGGGTTTTGATTTTATCCGGGAGGATTGATTGCAACGTGGCCTACCAGTTAGAGTTGCGCCGCTTCGGCATTCGTGAGAAGAGCTTATGAAGGTGCGCATTCGCCGGCCGGGTTGTCTGGTAGCCGCGACAGGGACTGTTTTGCTGTCTTTTGCGCTGGGCGTCATTGCCGGGCGTTTCGATGTGCTTTCCGCGGATGTCCGTGTCTCCGTGGCCGATTACCTTGGCTCGAGTCACGCGATATTCCTCTGGGTTGACCCCAACCACGGCGGTCTTCTCGACGCGATGAGCCGCGTCCATGAGGGCATACCGCCCGCATTGTTTGGACTTTGGCTGCCTCACGAATGCGCGCTCGCGTGCGGTGCTGGCGACGGCGGCGGAGAGGACGTCGAGGTCGTGTTCGCCGCGAGCCTGCGCCGGTTCGCGGGATTCCTTGGCATGTTCCGGTCCGACCCTCAGCGCTGGCGATGGTTTGCAGCGCAGGAGATGACCTCTGCCCGCGTCGAGCGGCCAGGCCTCTGGGTGGTCCGGTCCCGAGTGAAGCCGGAACCGGCGCCCGCTGGTGTGCCGCCGCCGGGCGCACCGGTGCGTTTCGATGGCACCCACGCGGCGGAACTGCTGATCGACAACCGGGACGGCGTCGCGGCAGCCGTGCTGCACCGCTTGTTTGAACCGGCGCATACCGTCGGCGAGGCAAGTGTTGCGTCAGAAGGTTGGTTGGACCTCCTGCAGCACGTGCGGACCGCTCGGTTTGTGTCGGACCTGGAAGGTTCGGACGCGGTTCGGGTGCTTGTGTCCGTGGAATGTCAGGATTCCGGGGCGGCGAGCGTGGTCATGACGTTCTTGAATGCGCATCAGCTTGAAATGGAACAGGTGCTTGCAGAGTCGAGTGTCGCGGCCGAGGGCGCTTGGACACAGCGGGGGCCGCGGATAGAGGGGCATTGGCGGTTGCGCGGCGCATCGTACGCGTTCGCCAGACTGATCCGTTATCACCGGGTGTGACGGTGGCGGGCATCGCGCGGGTACTGGCGCCGCGCAGCGAAGTGGTCAGAAGACCGGCGGTTCGCTCCAGTCATGACCAGGCACCCAGCGTGGTTCGTCAAATTCGTAGGCACCCATGTCCGGCGCGGCGCCCCGCACCGTGGCCGGGCATTCCTCGATTGCGATTCCGGCGTCGATGCAGGGCGAATTCGGTTTCAGGCGGAAGTCATTCGCTGCGGGGTCCACGAGGCCCGGGTCCGAGCCCTCGAAGTTGTGTCCGCGGACGCCCCCCGCGCCAGTGGCCACGGCGTCGGTGAAGATATTGTTGCGCACGACGCACCCTTGCTGGTCGTCGTTATTCTCCGGCCCCCAATAACCCAGGCTGTTGCCATTTTGAAAGACCGTATTGTAGTAAACACGATTGTTGTGGGAAGGCGTGTTGAGACGGATACCGCTGTCGGGGTTGTTCCACGAGACGTTGTGGTGGATGAGGAAATTACTTGACCCGTTGTCGATATAAATGCCGACGCCGGTCGCGAGCGCGCAATTGTCGTGTATCCAGTTGTAGGCGATAACGGTGCCCGCTCCGTCGGTTTGGAAGCAATACGTCGCGCCTAGGTCCGCGGTCATCAGTCCCGCGCGATAGAGGTGGTTGAATTCGATGCGTCCGGCCCGAAGCGCGCGGTGAATAATCAGGCTGCGGCCCGAATCGGACAGGGTGCAGTTCCGGACCACGTTACCCGTGCCTTCCGCCCAGACGGACGCGCAGTCGCCGGCGATGTAGTCTGTATTCCGGGCGAGGCACTGCTCGATGGTGTTGGATTCGCCCAGCAGCGTATACCCGTTGCCCGCGCTGTAGACGACCGAGCAACGGCGCAGCAGATTGTCGCGGCCGCCCACGATGATGCCGGAATCGTTGCGGCCCGCCCAGCCCGCGGCGTCCGTGAAATGCGACGCATAACGGACGTGACAATCGAGGATTACACAATGTCTGGCATCCGAGAGTGTAATTGTGCCCGCAAAGACGCGAAAACCGGATACGGTCACGTGTTCACGCTGCGAAAGGTCAAACGCAAGCGTGCGGTGTTTCACTTCGAGGCGATGTGCGTTGGGATCTGCCCCCGCGGGCGGCAACAGGAAGATCCGGCCTTGCGCGGCATCGAAACACCATTCGCCGGGGGCGTCGAGTAGCGGCATCGCGCCGAACAGGAAATAGCGAGTGCCTTTTCGCACTGCGTGCGCGCGGTCCTGCGACCATGCGGCCGTGAATGCGATTTGGTGCGCGGCCGGGTCGCAGCTCTCGACGGGGAGCGTCCAAGAGACCCAGTGGTCACCGGGCAGGATATGCGCCGTCGCGCCCGCGAGGTCAACGCCGGGAAGGTCCGGGTCCCGTATACCCTTGGCGTCCGACCCTTCGTCGGCTTGGGCCCAGACCCGCTGCATCGGGTCACCAGGCCCATTCGGCCAGCACGCCAACGGCAGCATGGCGCCGTCCCAGAATACCTGTTCGGCGGGGCCGGCGCACGGCGCCGACCAGATGCCACCCTCGTTCTGCGTCCATTCCGTTATCATTTCCGTCCCTGAGACAACGACGGACTCGCCGGCGCACGCTTCAAACACCACGGGCTTCTCAGCCGTCCCGGAATTCGGGGGACGCACCGTCTCCCGGTAGGTGCCGCCCTGCACGATGCACCTGTCTCCGGGCCGGAGCGCATCCGCCGCGCGCTGAATGGTCCGAAAAGGCGCGTTTCTTGTGCCCGCGCCGGTGTCGTCGCCAGCGGGACTGACGTAAAAGAGGCGTGTATCTCCGGCATAGCCCCATGCGCACCAGAGACACGCGGCGAGCAGCATCGCGCGTGACGGGACAGTGGGCATGCGTCCGCGCATCAGTCGCGCTCGAGCGCGGAATCCAGAATCGACGGCACGGCTTCGCGCAGAGACCGGAGCGCTTCCTGGTAGGAGTGATGCCGGAAGATGTACGACCCGGCGACCAGCACGTTGGCGCCTGCCTGAATGACGTCGGCGGCGGTGTGCTTGTCAATGCCGCCGTCGACTTCGAGGTCGCGGTCGCCGAGCATCATGCGCACGTTGCGGATTTTGCGCAGCATCTCGGGGATGAACGCCTGGCCGCCGAAACCCGGATTTACCGTCATGATGAGCACCAGATCGAGAAACTCGATGAGGTATTCGAGCGTGTCCTCGGGCGTGCCCGGGTTGAGCACCATGCCGGCCTGGCAATCCCGTTCCTTGATGCGCATGATGGTGCGGTGGGGATGTATCGAAGCCTCGGCATGAAAGGTGATAATGTCCGCGCCCGCGTCGGCGAAATCGTCGATATAGCGGTCGGGCTCCGTGATCATGAGGTGCACGTCGAGCGGCACGGAGCAATGAGCCCGGAGCGACGCCACGACCGGCGGTCCGATGGTGATGTTCGGCGTAAAGTGGCCGTCCATGACGTCGACGTGGATCATATCGGCGCCCGCGGCGATAACGGATCGGATTTCCTCGCCGAGGCGGCTGAAATCAGAGGCGAGCAGCGAGGGGGCGATCTTGATGTTGTACACGGTTGCGATTATCTCCCTGCGGTGGAGTGGCTGGGCACCGGCGACCCGCCGTCTTTCAGCGCATAGGACTCTTCAAGTTCCCCGTTCACGTAGATTTCGACGGTGGCTTCACCGATGTACTGGACCAAAACGCGGATAGTACTGCCCGCGACGCGTGTCTGTTTACTCTGTTCGTCAAAGGCAGGCGGATAGGTGGCCTTTGTCTCGCGGTTACCGCTAAGGTCGACGACATCGACCTTTACTTCGCTTCCGTAGTAATCGTAGAGCATCTGATGCCGCACTTCGGCCTGGTGCTCGTCGTTGGGCAGGGTGATGCGCCGGGACGGTTTCACGTCGTACGTAACGACGTCGCCCGGCCGGATCAGCGTGTTCGGAGCCGGAGACTGGTTCAGCACTATGTCCTCACGCGCGTTCTGGATGTCCACTTCGTTCGGGATCAGGTAGACGCCGAACGGGGCAAGCATGTTTCGGATTTCAAGGACCGGCTTGTCCTGTATGTCGGGCATATAGGTGCCCTCGCGGTCGGAACCCGCGCTTAGCAGCAGATTGATGCCGCTTTGTCGCGGCACGTTGGCGCCCGGCGGCGGGTCCTGAGCGAGCACGGTGTCGCGCGGGCTGTTGTCCGGGATGCGCGCCACGGCCCCAACCCGGAACCGGGCTTTCTTGATCTCGCGCTCAGCCTCCTCGCGCGTCTTACGCAGGACGTCCGGGGCAAGCTCGGCATCGGCGCCGAGGCTGACGGTGGGAATGACCTTCCGGCCAGTACGAACTACTTTTCCCGCGTCGGGCCGCTGCGAAATGATATGGTACTTCGGCACGACGTCGTGGGCTACCTGGACCTGTTTCCCCATTTCGAGGCCGACCTCGGCCAGCATGGCCGAAGCTTCCGTAATTGGCAGATCCACGATATTCGGGACGGTCACGTAATCGCCGCCTGCCAAGGCTTCCATGAACACAAAATAGCCGGCGACGGCCATGACGATGAGAAAGATAACCGTGGCGGCAGTCCAGCGGATACACCAGCCGATGAACCCGATGACGAAAAAGACGACATTCAGGACCGTTTCCGAAAACGCATCAAGAAGAAACCGTCCAGGGCCGCGTCTTGCGGCAGGGTCCGATACTGTCCTTTTGTAACGCGCCACGATTGCAACCACGCTGGGCCGTCTTCGGCCTCGACCGCGCCTTCCGCAAGCGCGGCGTTCACTACGTCTATCGTTTCCTCGGGGGAGAATGTGCACACGGCGTACACGACGAGACCCCCATTCTTGCAAAGCGCTACCGCGGATCGCAACAAAGCCCGCTGGGTCGCGGCGAGCCTGTTGACCATTTCCCGGGTCACGCGCCACTTCAGGTCCGGATGCCGCCGCAACGTTCCCAGGCCCGAACAGGGCGCATCGAGCAGCACGCGGTCGAACAGCGCGCGAAAGGGCGGCATGGCGCCGTCGGCGCACACGATAGCAACGCCCGGCAGTCCCAGCCGGACGCTGTTCTCGCGAACGCTCGGCAACTTGGCCGGCTGGACGTCTGCCGCCCAGATGCGCGCCTCGGGCCCCGCAAGCTGGGCAAGGTGCGACGTCTTTCCGCCTGGCGCCGCGCACATATCTAATATCCGTTCCCCGGCCTGGGGTTCCACAAGATGCGCGACCAGCATTGCGGCGGGGTCTTGCAGGATGAAATATCCCCGCTGGAACCATTTCGAGTGCAAGACGCGTCCCGCGTCGGGCAGGGTAAGTTCTTCCGGGATTGGTGTTGCGTGAACAACCTGAAACCCGGCCTTGAGCAGGTAGCGCATGACTTCTTCACGCGAAGCCCTCGCGGTATTGACGCGGATCGTGGCCGGGGCGTGCGTATTGGACGCCGCGCAGGTCTGTTCCGTCCGCGTGAAGCCGAATTGCTCCAGCCAGCGCTCGATGAGCCATCGCGGCATCGAATAGCGGACGCTCAGGTACGCAGCCGGGTCGGCGGGCCGGGCCGGCAGCGCCACGCCGTCGAGCGTGTTGGGGACGCGGTGCAACACGGCGTTCACGAGCCGCGCCGTACCCGCATGGCCGCGCTTTTTCGCGAGTTCGACCGAGGTATGCACCATCGCAGGATACGTTACCTGTTCGCAGAATAGGGCCTGAAACACGGCCATACGGAGAATGGAGCGGATGGGTGCGGGCAGCTCTTCGAACGGCTGATGCAGCAGGGGACGGACGACGTATTCGCTCAGAAGCTTATGGCGTACCGTTCCGTACACGAGCTGCGTAAGGAAGCGGCGGCCCCGGTCGCCGAGATTGGTTTTCCGGCGCAGCGTCGTGTCAAGCGCGTCATCCAGGCGCTGTTCGCGCTCGAACACGCGCAAGAGCACGTCTATGGCTGCATCCCGCACCGGGTCGACGGGCATCAGGCGAGGTCCTCGAAACGGTCGCCAAGGCCGATGCGGTGGCCGCGCAGGAATTCGCCCATGAGCATGGCCCGCTTGCCCGGCGCCTGGAACTCGAGTATGGCCACGCGCTGGTCCGCGGCGGCGACGTGAATTTCATCTTTCATGACGGTGACAACCGTGCCCGGGGGCGCGCCCGCGGGTTCCGGCACGATTCGGGTGCACAGCAGCTTGCATGCCTGGCCGTGGAACCCGCATTGCGCGGCAGGCCAGGGAATACACCCGCGCACGAGGTTGTGAATCTGCTGCGCGGGCCGGTTCCATGCGATGTGGCCGTCTCTCTTTTCAATCATCTTTGAGTACGTGGCCCGCGATGCGTCCTGTGGTGTAAACCGGGCGTCCCCGCGCTCGACGAGTTCAAGCGCACGCACCATCAGCGCCGCGCCGAGCCCGGCGAGCCGCGCCGTGAGTTCCGCCGCGTTCTCCTCGGGGCCGATTGGCGTCGACTCCCGCATTAGTACGTCGCCTGCATCCATTTCCGCGTTGAGCCGCATGATGGAAACCCCGGTTTCGAGGTCGCCATTGAGGACGGCGGACTGGATAGGCGACGGGCCGCGCCAACGCGGCAGCAGACTGGGATGCATGTTCAACCACCCATGCGCGGTCGCTTCGAGAATCGGCTGCCTGAGCAGGCGGCCATAGGCCGCGAGCACGCCGATGCCGGCCTGCTGCTCGCGCAGCCACACCTCGAACGCGCCGTCATTGAGCTTTACAGGCTGGTGCACCGGGATACCGCGGTCGAGGGCCCAGGACTTGACCGGCGGGGGCGCCGGTTTAGCGCTGCGGCCCTGGGGCTTGTCCGGCTGGCAGACAACTGCCACGACGTGATGGCATTCGGCAATAGCGGCCAGCGTCGGGACCGCCAGGCCGGGGGTACCGCAGAAGACGATGCGCACTACTCCATCCCCGGGATTTCAATGCCGCCGGTGAGTTCGGTCATCTTGGCCTTCACCATCGCCTGCGTCCGGCTTATGGCTTCGTTCACGGCGGACTTTACCAGTGTTTCAAGGAATTCAGGTTCTTCCTTGTTGATGACCTCAGGGTCTATCTTCAATTCCAGAATGTCGTAGCGGCCCGACATGACGACGGAGACCATGCCGCCGCCTGCATCGGCTGTCACGCGCTCGTCCACAAGCCGTTCCTTCAGTTCCTCCATACGCTCCTTCACCTGCATGGCCTGTTTCAGAACGTGGCCGAGATTGCCGAGGTTGCCGAGTCCTTTGAACACATGTTGCTCCTTGTTCTGTTGCTGAGTGGGGCTTGTTTCAGTCACTATAGTATACGGTCCGTGCGTCGCGGGCGTAAAGCTGCGCCGGAAACGGCGGGGCACAAATGATTGAGGACTTTCCGGAATGTCGATAAGCGGCGGGAATGGAGGAGAACCATTGAACGATAAGAAAGACGCGGGCGCAGGCGCGGCGGGCCTGGTAGTCACGCGCGAGCTGTTGCTCAAGTATGACCGGCCTGGACCCCGCTACACCAGTTATCCCACGGCTCCCGAATGGTCTGAGTCGTTCGGCGACGCCGATTACCGCGAGGCGCTGGCGCGTGCGGCGCAGCAAACCGCGGAGCCACTGTCTATTTACGTGCATTTGCCGTTCTGCCATGAGCGGTGCCTGTTTTGCGGTTGCAACGTGGTGATTTCGAAACGGCAGGACGTAGCCGAGAACTATCTCGATTACCTGTACCGCGAAATCGGCATGGGCGCCGGGGCCTTGGGCGAGCGGCGGACCGTGCGGCAGATACACTGGGGCGGCGGCACCCCGACGTTCCTGACCGTGCCGCAGATACGGGCGCTGTTCAGCACGCTCGCGCGGCACTTCGCCATCGCGCGGGATGCAGAAATTGCACTCGAAGTGGACCCGTGCGTGACGACACGGGAGCAACTCGAAGCGTTGCGCACGCTGGGATTCAACCGGATCAGCATGGGCGTGCAGGACTTCGACCCTTACGTGCAGCAAATCGTCAACCGTAACCAGACCGAAGCCGAAACGCGCCGGCTGGTCGGATGGTGCCGCGAATTGGGCTTTGGCGGCGTGAATATAGACCTGATCTACGGGTTGCCGGAACAGCGGCCCGAAACGTGGGAAAAGACCATCAAGACGACTATCGACCTGCGCCCGGACCGGCTCGCCGTGTACAGCTACGCGCATATTCCGGACAAGATCAAGCACCAGCGGCGGCTGGAGGGTTACCGCAGGCCCGTGGGCCCCGAAAAATACGAACTCTTCGCAAATGCAAGGCGACTGTTCATCGAGGCGGGCTACCGCGCCATCGGTATGGACCATTTCGCGTTGCCGGGGGATGAACTGTCCGTCGCGATGGACGAGCGCCGGCTTCACCG
>JAGMZX010000032.1:39169-46140 GCA_018005585.1 Candidatus Hydrogenedentota bacterium
ATTCCCGCAGGGACGAAAACACCTATACGTGAAATGTGAAACAGGCCAACTCCCGATGCGGTGCGGCATTTCGCGGCGTTGGAGAGACTCAGGCTGCCAGTGGGCTGCGGCGGCGTCATATGTCTGGCCGAGGAAGATATTCCGCTGACCAAGACACTGCAAAGTATCCCCCTGGCCACCCTGTGAGGCCGTAGAAAGCGATACCCGCGCCGAATCGAAGCCTTTTTCGAGGGAGACACCGGAATCGGGGTCTTTGCCCCGAGTCTGCAGGACTCCAGGGACTCCAGGGATTGCCTCGGGCGCGGGGCGCGGGATATGCTTGGCCCGGGTGCTGATAGAGTGCGGAATATTGCGTGGGACGACATGGCCACGGGGCAGCGTATGGTGACTGACAGCGACATTCTGATACTTGGGGCGGGCATGACGGGCCTGTGTGCGGCGCATTATGCCGCCCAGCGGTTTGGCCAGGAGCGGGTACTGGTGCTGGAGGCCGCGGACGCGCCGGGCGGCACGGCGCGCACGGACCACATCGACGGATTCACCATAGAGTGGGGACCAAACGGGTTTCTGGACAAGGAGCCAAAGACCCTTGGATGGATGGCGGACCTGGGCTTGGGCGAACAGCTCGTGCGCGTGAATGAAGCGGCGGCGCACCGGTTTATCTATCGCGCTGGGCGTTTGCATGAGGTAAAGCCGCCGCCCGCTTTTCTCGTATCGCCGTTGTTGTCGGTGCGGGGCCGCGCGCGTCTGTTGTGCGAGCCGTTTGTCCAGGGCAAACGCGACGACGCGCCGGAATCGGTGTGGGAATTTGCGAAACGGCGCATTGGCCGCGAAGCAGCGGATATCCTGGTGAGCCCGATGGTGTCGGGCATTTTCGGCGGCGATGCGAAGCAGTTGAGCCTTGAACATTGTTTCCCGCGCATGGCGGAAATGGAGCGGACCTACGGCGGCCTGTTCAAGGCCATGCGTGCGCTGCGCAAGAGCGGGGCTTCGGCGATGGGGCCTTCCGGCGTGCTCACGAGCCTGCGCGAGGGCATCGGCGGCGTCGCACAGAGGGTTCAGACCCGTCTGGGCGGCCGGCTGCGCCTGGGCGTGAAGGTGAACAGCATCCAATTATCGGGAAGCGGCGGCTTCCGGGTCGAGACGGACACGGACGGGCAGGACGAGGCCTTCGAAGCGCGCACGGTGGTTGTGGCGCTGCCCGCGTACGCGGCGTCGGCATGCTGTGCCGCGCTCGAGGAACGTCTGGCGTCCGCGCTTGGAAAGATCGCCTACGCGGGCATCGCGGTCGTCTCCGCGGCGTTCCGGCGCGAACAAGTGGGCCACGACCTGAACGGATTTGGCTTTCTCGTGCCGCGCACGGAGGGCCGGCGGCTCCTCGGATGTCTGTGGGACTCGACATTGTTCCCGAATCGGGCTCCGGAGGATTGCGTGCTGCTGCGGGCAATGTACGGCGGCTATACGGACCCGGACGCGGTGCGGCTGAGCGACGCGAGTCTGCTGGATTGTCTGAGGCGCGAGGTGTACGACCTGTTGCGCATCTCCGGAGAGCCGGAACTGCTGCGCATTTACCGGCATCCTCTGGGCATACCGCAGTACCTGCTGGGGCACGAGGACTGCATGCGCGCCGTCGAGACGGCGGAACAGCTTTTTCCCGGTTTGGTATTCGCGGGGAACGCCTACCGCGGCATCGGCTTGAACGACTGCGTGTTGTCCGCTCTGCGCGCCGTCGACAGGGTGGAGAGAGGGATTCGTCTTTGACACCCCGGAATGGGGAATGCCATCATGGTAATCGTTCGTTTCGAAGCGTAGAGCGACTGTCTTGCCGCCTTGGAGGCCATCCATGCCCGCATCGACGAAACCCGCCGTGGTCTTCGCGGAGAAGCAAGGAAGAATCACGCGCGCGCTGTTCCCCAACTCGCGCAAGATATACGTGCAGGGGTCGCGTCCGTCGATCCGCGTGGCCATGCGCGAGATCAGCCAATCGCCAACGCTTTCGGGGCCGGCGGGCGCGGTGGTCGAAGAGAACCCGCCGATTACGGTCTACGACACGTCCGGGCCTTATACAGACCCGTCGATAGATTTGGACGTGCGCCGGGGCGTGCCCGCGGTGAGGCTCGAATGGATCCGCGAGCGGGGCGACGTCGAGGAGCATAGCCAGAGCGCTTCGGCGTACGGGCGGGCGCGCACCGCCGACCCGGCGGGTGCCGCAGTGAAGTTTCCACGCACGCGCAGCTTGCTGCGCGCCAAGCCCGGTCTTCGCGTGACGCAAATGCATTATGCGCGGCGCGGCATGGTCACGCCGGAAATGGAGTACATCGCGATCCGGGAAAACCAGCGCCGCGACGAGGCCGTGGCGTTTCTGAAACAGCAGCATCCCGGGATGGATTGGGACGCGCGTATCCCGGCGAGCTTCACGCCGGAATTCGTACGGTCTGAAGTGGCGCGCGGGCGCGCGATCATCCCGGCGAACGTGAATCATCCGGAAATCGAGCCGATGATCATTGGCCGCAACTTCCTCGTGAAGATCAACGCGAATATCGGCAATTCCGCCGTGTCGAGTTCTATCGAAGACGAAGTCGAGAAGATGGTATGGGCCATTCGCTGGGGCGCGGACACGGTCATGGACCTGAGCACGGGCGAGAACATCCACGAGACGCGCGAGTGGATCATCCGGAACAGCCCGGTGCCTATTGGGACCGTGCCGATCTATCAGGCACTGGAAAAGGCTGGCGGCAGGCCGGAGGAACTCACGTGGGAGGTCTTCCGCGACACTCTGATCGAACAGGCGGAACAGGGCGTGGACTATTTCACAATCCACGCCGGGGTGCTGTTGCGGTTTATCCCGTTGACGGCGAACCGCATGACGGGCATCGTGAGCCGCGGCGGCTCGATCATGGCGAAGTGGTGTCTCGCGCATCACCAGGAAAGCTTCCTGTACACGCATTGGGACGAGATCTGCGAGGTCATGGCGGCGTATGACGTGGCGTTTTCGATTGGCGACGGCCTGCGTCCGGGCTCGATTGCGGACGCGAACGACGCTGCGCAATTCGCGGAATTGCAGGTACAGGGCGAGTTGACGCGCCGAGCCTGGGAATTCGACGTGCAGGTCATGAACGAGGGGCCCGGCCATATTCCCATGCATATGATTAAGGAAAACGTGGACAAACAGCTGGAATGGTGCGATGAGGCGCCATTCTATACGCTCGGGCCGCTGATCACGGACATCTCGCCGGGCTATGACCATTACTCGTCCGGCATCGGTGCGGCGATGATCGGCTGGTACGGCACGGCGCTGCTTTGTTATGTCACGCCCAAGGAACATCTCGGCCTGCCGGACAAGCACGATGTGCGTGAAGGAGTGGTCGCTTACAAGATTGCGGCACACGCGGCGGACCTCGCGAAAGGGCTGCCGGGCTCGCAAATCCGGGACAACGCCATCAGCAAGGCGCGTTTCGAGTTCCGCTGGGAGGACCAGTTCAACCTTTCGCTTGACCCGGAGCGCGCGCGGGCGTTCCACGATGCGACGCTGCCCGCGGTGGGCGCGAAGGTGGCGCATTTCTGCTCGATGTGCGGGCCAAAGTTCTGTTCGATGGAGATCACGCAGCAGTTGCGCAAATATGCGACGGACCACGGTGTCGATGCGGAGACGGCCCGGCAAGAGGGCTTTCTCGAGATGTCGGAACGCTTTCTCGCCGAAGGGGCGGAACTCTACCCGAAGCAATAGGGACCGGGCTCAAACGCTTCGTTTTCGGCGAAGGCGCATGCGGTACAGTCATTCGGTGAAGCAGGTTTCCTTGTCTTTCTCGGCCTCTGACCGAATTCCTCGCGTCTATGGTTGTGTTAACGCCAGTACGTCCAGCGCCGTAGCACATTGCTTCACATATTCGTCCTGGGTCTCTGTAACCGGCACAAACACCAGCGGAGGATCGTTCAGCGTAGGTTGTGCCGCGCCGATTGTCCACGCGATGCGGGCGTCATCCATGCGGCCAAGGGCGGCCAGGGCTTTGCCCATCCAGTAGCGGACTTCCGCGTCGGTGAGGACGTAGTGGGCGCCAACTTGCAGGTTTTCGGGATAAGTGAGCGCGGTGTCAAAATCACGCAGGGCTTCCTCGGGACGCCCGTCCGCGAGTGCGGCCTTGCCCCGGCTCAGCAGAGCGCTGACGAAGATATCGTGTGGCTTGGCCTGGCCTTCCCAGTTTGAGAAACGCGCCGTGGCCAGCAGATGAATACAGTCGTCGAAGCGTTGCTCATTCAAATACGCCTCGGCGAGCCAGAGTACGGCGTCATAACGCGGGTCGCGCGTGCGCGGGAGCTTTTCGATGACTTGAATGCCTTCCGTGCGGCGGTCTTGCGCCGCGAGCACTTCCGCGAGGTCGAGATAGAGCACCTGGTCGTCCGGTCTATGTTCGAGGGCGTTGCGGAAGCACGTTTCCGCGCGCGGCAGGTCGTTCTTCTTTTTCTGCGCCCAGACGCCGAGCAGGCGCCACGCCACGCTAAGTGACGGGTCGAGTTCGACCGCCTTTTCCCAATATGGCACGGCTTCCTCAAGGCGGTGCAGGCCGGCGAGCAAATGGCCCTGCAACAACTGCGCGTGGGCGTCTTTCGGGCGTGCGGCCACGGCGTAGGCGAGCACGTCGAGTGTTTCGGTCCCGGAGGGCAGCACAAAATCCACGGAAAGTGCTGCCGCGCGGTCGAGGAGCGCGCCCGCTTCCGCTGCATTACCGCTCAGCTCTTCGTAGAACGCGAGGTGATACAAGAGCAGCGGCGATTCCGGCAGCAGGTCCTGGACAGCGCGCAACAGGCGCGCGGCGTCGGCGTACAGCCCCAGGTCTGCCAGAAACGCGGCGACATCCAGGAGAATGAATTCCTTCTCGCCGCCGGCATTCGCGAGCCGCTTCCCGAACGGACTCATGTCACCGGGACCGTTCAGCGCGCTGAGGCCGAGCAGCGTGAAGTCGAGGGGGTCCGCGCCGAGAAACGCGGCGACTTCGTCGGGGAGTTGGCGTCCGAGCGCATGATGTGCGGCGGCGAGCGCGGCCCAGTTCCGCGAATCGGCCGGGTTTGCGCGAACGGCGCGTTCAAAGGCCTCCAGTGCGCCTTCGTAATCTATGAGCCGCATCTTGGCGCGGCCCACGATGCCATAGCCCAGCGCAATGGTGTCGAGACAGCGCGCGGTTTTGTAACCGCTTGTGGCGGCATCTTGCGGGTTCTTGAGGCCCAGTTGCGCGCTGCCGAGAAGGAACCAGGCCATACCGCACTCAGGGTCGCGTTCCACCGCTTTATTTGCGTGCTCGGCGCACGCCTCAAACAGCCCGGATTCCAGGTCGAGCGTCGCGAGGCTTACGAGCGAAGGCGTGTGCAGGGGGTCGATACTCAGCGCGGCCTCGTAACCGGCGCGAGCGCCGTCGCGGTCCACTTGGCTATCGAGGGTCCGGGCGCTGCGATAGCGTTCATCCGCCGTCGGCGCGCCATCAGGCCGCGCGGGCTTTTCCGTCAAGTCCGGGCGTTCGACCTCAGGAATCGCGAGCGGCGTTTCGTAATCCAGCAGGTCTTTTTCGTCCGCGTCCTTAAGAAGCACGCGGATTGCGCCTTCAGGCGCATTTTCCAGCAAGAGAGTCACGGGAGCGGCGGGGGAGAGGTCGCATGGCAGAGTCTTCAGGGTCGTGCCGTCCTGTTCGAGCGTCAGCGAGGATCCGGGCAAATTGCCCGTGCCGATGACGCGCACTTCCAGTGCTCCGCCCTCGCGCCGCGTCTGGACCGCGGCGTCGCGTGTCGCAAACTCAAAGCCGTCGCCGAGGCCGTGGACGGGGTACCAGAATTCACGCCACTCGACGGCCTGACGCGGCTCCAGGAGGCCGTAATCCGCCTGCGTCAGCAGCGGGCCGCTCTGTACTTCGATGTATTGCGCGTGGACCGGCCCGGCGTCGCACAAAGCCATCTGGCTCACCACCCCAAAATCGTCCTTACCCCAGGTCCAGGCCTTTTTCCCTTTAAGTTCGTGATGGTTCGCGTAGGAGACGATGCCGCGGTCGATATCGACATCATAGGCGCCGAAGAAATCGAAGACGCAGTCGTAGGCGAAGATCGAGCTCATCGTTTCGTAGTTCTTGAGCCAGGAGAGGTCTTTGTCGTCGTCTACGGGCCAGGAGAAGAAGGCCGTGCCGTTATGGTCGCAGCCCAGCGTCATGGGATACATGAATCGCGTTCCCGGCAGGTTCGGAAAGGCCGTGCAGTTCCAGAAGTAATAGGGATGTGTGCCGTCCGTGGGGTTGCAGATGCGAATCTGCTCGTCGAGATAGGCCTTGCCGGGATGAAGCGTAAGCCAGACCGTCCAGCGTGTCTTGAACATTTTCTCTGTATTGCTGATTACGAGGGTGGCTGAACCGTCGGCCTGTTCGATGATGGCCGCGTCCACGGGCGACACGACAGTGACCGTATGGCCCTGGGGTCCGGCGTTCCATTCGATGCCGCCGGAAATCCACGCGCCGCGCATGGCAATCAGCGCGGGCTTGACCTCGCGGTTGCAGTGGAAAACCTCCTCATTGGTGGTCTTATCGAGGACGGAATAGATGCGCCCGCCGAGTTCCGGAATGCAGGTCACTTTGAGATACTCGTTTTCGAGGTAGAGCGCGCGGTATGTACGGTCTGCGCTGGATTTGGCGATGTGGTCCTGCCGTGTGTAGGGATAGTAGAGGGGCCCCTGCAGTTGCTGAAACACCGGGTGGACATCGTCATACCATGGATAGGTGGGCAGGGTCAGCGTGCCCTCCCAGGTCTTGACGGGCGCGGCGTCTGGCGCGGCGGGAATCGTCGGGCACAGTGCAATCAGCAGGACGACAGACACAAGGCACCGTGGAATGAAGTTGGACAATTGCATGATGGAACCCTTTTTCCTGAAACACCCATACGCGAGACAAACCGCTGGGAGTATAGCCTTTTTGCCGTATGGTACACAGTCGCGCGGGCTG
>JAGMZX010000033.1:0-5000 GCA_018005585.1 Candidatus Hydrogenedentota bacterium
GTGGTGCTGGCGCTGGCGCTGGGCGTGGCGGTGCTGCCGCGCGTGCGCCGGGCGCGCCAGGACTGAGCCCCCCGGGCACAAGGTGAATCTCCGGGGCCTCGCGGGCAAACGCCCGCGGGGCCCCGTTTGTACTATGGGAACGCAAGCATTTTGTACGCGCCCGGCTGAGAGTGTAAGGAAGGATTAGGGATGAGCGAGACGGCAGCGGCAGAGACTATCGCGCACGTTGAGGACCGCACGGCGCCGCGCGGCGCTTATGAGGCGTTCCTCTTGCTGGTCGGGCTGGGGTTTGTTGCGCTCGTGTTCTTCGTCTTCGCGTTCGGTTACTGGGGCGAACACGTGGTCGAGGGACTGGACGCCGCCTGCGCCGAGGCGGTGTTCAACGCGGCAAACAAATTGCTCGCTTTGGGCCACGAGGAACTGGCGATCCAGCGGTTCCGTCAGGCGATGGCGGGCCACTTCCGCGATGAAGAGCGACGATACATGTGCGGGCGCGCGCTGGGCGACTTGCTGAAGAAACGGCAGCGCTACGATGAAGCCATTGAAGTGTACCGGTCGTTGCCGGCGGAGGCCTATTCCTTTGCCGGGGCCTACGCGGGTTTTGTGGATGCCTTGTGGCGCCAAGGGATGCTGAACGAGGCCGAGAAGCTGAGCGCGGTATGGCTGACGAAAGCCCAGGAAGAGAATGATGCCCGGCAGGCGGAATGGGCGCACGGCACGCTGATGAAGGTCGCGGAACAGCGGGGGCAAACGGATGAGGCGCTGGCGCACGGGCGCGCGGCGCTGGAGGCCAATCCGGCGAGTGAGCTCGTCTTCCCGGTGGCGCGCGCGCTGGAACGGCAAGGCAAGAAGGACGAGGCGCTGAACCTCTTGAACGTCTTCCTGGAACACTGCACGAATGAGGCGTTGCGCACGCGAGCCGAACAACTCAAGGCCCAGCTGGCGGGGCCGCCGGGCGCTTGACACCCCGCGCCCGGGCGCGAGCGTTCGCGCCGCGGGCTACAGACGCTTGCGCCGGTTCAGCAACGCGAGTTTCGCTGCGGTAAGCAGTGTCTTGAGAACGCCAGTTGGGCCGCCGCGCACCACGCCCTCGATAATCCGCGACAAGAGAGCCAGCTTTTCCCGCGAATAGGGGTACCAGTATGGCTCGAGTCGCCCGGAATTGCGGTCTAAGAGAATGGATTTGATGTTGGAGAAGGCATGCAGCCCGATCTTGCCGCGATACCGCCCGAAACCGCTGTCCTTCAGGCCGCCGAAGGGTAGACCCGGGTGTGCCTGAGTGGCCAACACGTTATTGATGGACACGTTGCCCGTTATGAGGCGCCGTGCTACGCGCATAGCCCGTTCCCGGTCAGCGGACCAGACGCTCGAGGCCAGACCGTAAGGCGAATCGTTGGCCATGGCCACGGCTTCGTCCTCCGTGCGGAACTTGCGCACGGTGACGACGGGGCCGAAGGTCTCGTGCCACTGCACGCGCATATCGGGCTCGATGTCCGTGACAATCGTCGGAGGAAACACGTGGGAGGACCCGTTGCGCGCGCCGCCTGTGACAATCTTCGCTCCGCGGGACCGGGCTTCGGCCAGTTGTTCCTCAATCTCGCGGATTTGGAATTCTGTGGTCATGCAGCCGACGCCCAGTTCGCCGCCGTCGTCGGCCGGCGTGTGGCCGTCGGCCAGCCGCAGTTTTTCGGCCTTTTCTTTGAGCAGGTTCACGAAGGGCTCATAAATGCGCTCATGCACGAAGACCCGCTCGATGGACGTGCAGGTCTGCCCGCAATTCGCGAAACTGCCCCAAAGCGCGCCGTTTACGGCGCGTTCCAGGTTCGCGTCGTCGAAAACGATGAGCGGGTCTTTGCCGCCGAGTTCCAGTTCGACGGGTATGAGGTATTTGGCGGCATGTTCCATAATCTTGCGGCCCACATCTACGCTGCCGGTGAAGTGAATCTTGTCGGGCCGCTTGTCGATCAGGTATCCCGCCGTCCGGCGGCTCGCGTAGACGACCTGGATCGCGTCTTCCAGGAAGCCGCTGTTTTTGACGATATCTTCGACGACGCCGCACAGCGGCGTGTAGCGCGAAGGCTTGAGGATGACCGCGTTACCCGCGAAGAAGGCACACAACCAGGGAATCATCGAGAGATTGAAGGGATAGTTCCATGGCGCGATGACCAGGACCACACCCATCGGCTCGTAGAGAATGCGCCCCCGTTTGCCCGCGAGCATGAGCGGCGTGCGTATCTTCTCATCCGCGAGGAATTTCGGGGCGTTCTTCTGGTAGTAGGCGATGGTGTCGACCACGGGAAATATCTCCATCATGGTCGCGTCCGTGATGCATTTGCCTGTTTCCTCGACGATGCGCCGGGCGATTTTCCCGCGATTCTCCAGGATGTATTGCTTGAGTTTTTCCGCTTCCGCGGCCCGCTCCCGCGGCGACATCGCCCGGAGCCGCTCCGCTGCCGCCCGCGCTTTCTCGTAGACGCGGTCCACGTCCTCAGGTGTCGGCTCGGGGATGGTGTAGAGCGTGTCGTGCGTGCGGGGGTTCTCAACGGCGATGACCGGCGCCGTCTGTACGTCAGGCATGGTGGTGCTCATGGCAAAACTCCTGCGAAATGGGCCTCAGTGCAGCCCGCAAGCCCTCCCGGGAACATGATAACAGCACGTATGCACCGTCACAAGACTGAAAACACCGGGAACTTGACCTGTTATTTCGGAATCAAGAGGACCAGGAAGCCATTGCGAACCTCGAGGGCGTTCCGGGGTCTATTGGGGAAGCGTGGAACCAAGGAAACAACGGACCGCTTCGGTGCGGAAGACCGAAAAGGAGTTCAGAGATGCGGCGATTAGCAGGGAACAACGGTTCTTTTGGCATTTGTGCCGTCTTGATTATCACGGCGGCCTTTTTATGGGGTTCATGCCCGGTGATGGCGCAGGAGGTCACCCAAGGCCAGCTCGAAGCCCTGAACAAGGGCATGGAGCCTATCGGCCAATGTCCCTTGAAGCATACGGACGTGAAAGTTGACATTGCGGGCTTCATTGCGCGGGTCACGTTGACGCAGCAGTTTGAGAACCCCTATCAGGAGCCGATAGAGGCTGTTTACCGGTTCCCGATGTCGGACCGCGGCGCGGTAGACCGGATGACGATGACCATCGGCGAACGGGTCATCAAGGGGGTGATCAAGGAACGCGAGGAAGCGCGGCGCATCTATGAGGAAGCGAAGCAGGCCGGCCAGGCGGCCAGTCTGCTCGACCAGGAGCGCCCGAACATCTTCACGCAGTCCGTGGCGAATATCCTGCCGGGCGAAAAGATTGACATCACCATTTCGTACGTCGAGTATCTGGACTACGAAGACGGCACTTACACGTTTTCCTTCCCGATGGTCGTCGGGCCGCGCTACATTCCCGGCACGCCGTCAGGCGCAGGCACCGACCAGGTGCCGGACGCGCAGAACATCACGCCGCCCGTAACGCCGGAGGGTACGCGCGCGGGTCATGACATTGCGCTCTCCGTTGCGCTGGACGCGGGCGTGCCGGTGCAGGCGCTGAAATCGGTGCTGCACCAGGTCGCCATCGACCGGCCAGCACCGGAAAAGGCAGTGGTGACGCTGCAGAACCAGCAGGAAATCCCGAACCGCGATTTCGTGCTCGAGTATGCCGTAGCCCAGGAAAAGATTGCCGACGCGATACTTACGCACGTGGACGATCGTGGCGGGTTCGTGACAATGGTGCTGTACCCGCCGAAGCGCGTCGCGCCGGAAGAGGCCACGCCGAAAGAGATGTGCTTTGTCATCGACAGCAGCGGCTCGATGCGGGGATTCCCGATCGAGAAAGCCAAGAAGACCATGCGGCTGTGCATCGAGCAGATGAACCCGAACGATACGTTCAACCTGGTGTCTTTCGCGGGCGGTGTCGGGTACTGCTTCGACAAGCCGGTACCGAACACCGCGGAAAATCGTGCGCGCGCGCTCCAGTACCTGGAAGGATTGGAGGGCGGCGGCGGCACGGAAATGATGCGCGCGATCCAGGCGGCGCTCGGCGGCCCGCGCGATCCCGAACGTGTGCGCATCGTATGTTTCATGACCGACGGTTTCATCGGCAACGACATGGCTATCCTCGATGAAATCCGTAAGAACGCGGCCACGGCGCGCGTGTTCGCCTTCGGCATCGGCAACGGCGTCAATCAGTTCCTGATCGAGGGTATGGCGCGCGAGGGCCGCGGGGAGGCGGAGATTGTCACGCTTGAATCGGACGGCGACGCCGCGGCGCAGCGCTTCCACGAACGCATTCACAGTCCCGTGTTGACCGATATCAGCGTCGATTTCGGCGGGCTCGACATCGAACAGGTATTCCCCGATGCGAAGCTGATCCCCGACCTGTTCGCGGCAAAACCGCTTGTGCTGAAGGGCCGCTACACGAAGGGCGGCACGGGCGCCATCACCGTGCGCGGCAAGACCGCCGCGGGACCGTTCGAGCGGCAGATTCAAGTCGAGCTGCCCGCCGCGGCCGCGTCCGAGACGGCGCAGGGCGCAATCAGCCGTGATGTGCTCGCACCCTTGTGGGCGCGCGCCAAGGTGGATGACCTGATGGCGCAAGACTGGTCGGGCGTGCAGGCGGGCAGTCCGCGTGAGGACCTGAAGAAGGCTATCATCGCGTTGGGCCTTGAGTTCAGTTTGGTCACACAATACACGAGCTTCGTCGCCGTCGAGGAGAAAGTCATCAATGAAGGCGGAAAGGTGACGAGAGTGGAAGTCCCAGTTGAAATGACCGACGGCGTCAGCTACGAGGGTGTCTTTGGTGACCAAGGCGCACCGGCCGGCATGAAGATGGGCGGCTACGGCGGCGGCTTCGGCTATGCTCCCGCGATGGCAGCGCCGTCGCCCGCGCCTGTGCGGGCCAGGCGGGGTAGTTGGGGCGGTGGCGCCGCGGATGCCGCGGCGCCGGTGATGGCGGAGCCTGCGCAAGAGGCCGCCAGCCCGCCGCGCCGGACAGAAGCGGAAACGGCGCCG
>JAGMZX010000033.1:5100-32180 GCA_018005585.1 Candidatus Hydrogenedentota bacterium
TTCGTCAGTTTCACGGACCTGTCTTCCCTTATGTCCCGAGCACACCCTATCTTGACGAAAGGCGCAAGAGTTCGAGGTCAATCCGTGATATCGTCGCGCCAAATGGTTGTGGCGGGTCGCGTGTTTCCAGGATGGTGAGGACTCTGCATCTCGGGAGTGGCATGTCCGGCTTTAATTCCGGCGCGAAATGCTGTAGTTTGGCGGGCCGGGTCCCGTGTATGAGCGGGTTACAGGGAGTCCAGACCATGAAACGCGGGGAACAACAATCTTCCAGATTATCCTCCCGGGCGAAGGCAGGTTTGCTTAGCCGCAGGCGGTTTCTGCAACAGGCGGGGCGCGGCGCGGCGGGTGCAGCGGCAGCCATTGCCATTGCCGCCGGCGGCAAAGCACACGCGGCGCGCGTGGGCCCGAATGAGCAGGTCGGTGTCGCGGTGATCGGTAACGGCGGGATGGGCACGCGCCATTTGGAGGCGCTGGCGGTGAACGGGAACTGCCGGCTGGTCGCGGTGTGCGATGTGGCGAAGTCGCGCTACATGAACGCCATAGAGAAGGTGAAGGAGCTTTCGGGGCAGCAACCTTCGGGCTATCAGGATTTCCGGCGCGTGCTGGACCGGCCCGATGTGGATGCCATCTTCGTGGTGACGCCGGACCATTGGCACCCCCTGCTCACGATTCTGGGCTGCATGGCGGGCAAGGATGTCTACGTTGAAAAGCCGGTGTGCACGACGGTCGAGGAAGGCCGCGCGATGGTGAATGCGGCGCGCCGTTACGGGCGCGTGGTGCAGGCGGGCACGCAGCAGCGGTCGATGCCGGTGTTTCAGAAGGCGATTGACGTCGTACATAGCGGGTGCCTGGGCCAGGTCACGACGGCGAGCGCCTGGGTCGGCGTGAATGGCTGGAACGTCGGCGAGAAGCCGGAAGACCCGCCGGAAGGCCTTGACTGGGACCTGTGGCTCGGGCCCGCGCCGTGGGCCCCGTATTCTCCCGAGCGGTTTGGCGGGTTCATGGGCTGGCACGATTACGCCCGCGGCGGCCAGCTGACGAACTGGGGCGTCCATCTGATGGACGTGGTCCACTGGGGCATTCGCGAAGACCGGCCCCTGTCCGTGCAGGCGCTGGGCGGCAGCTACCGGCAGGCGCCCGGCCAGGACAATTACGAGACCATCGAGGCGTTGTTAGAGTACCGGGGCTGCACCGTTACCTGGGAACAGCGGCACCAGAACACGCACGGGGACAAGGGCTATGGCATCAGCTTCCACGGCACGGAGGGCGTCCTGTTCGTGGACCGCGGAACGTTCCAGGTGCAGCCGGCGGAACTTGGCATTGCGGAGTATATCGGCGAGCCGGAGAAGAGTTGGGCCAATCCGCCGCATCACAACAATTTCTTCGATTGCGTGCGCTCGCGCGCCAAACCGGTGGCGGACATAGAGCAGGGGTTCCGGTCGACCGCGGCGGTGCTGCTGGCGGGGATTGCCTTGAAGGCGCGGCGCCGGCTCGACTGGGACGGCGCGGCGGAGCGGTTTCTTCATGACGACCAGGCCAACCGGCATCTCACGCGCACGTATCGCGCGCCGTGGCATCTGTAGGAGCGCACACCATGGGAAGGACAAGCACTATGAAACGCGTTGCGCTTGTTTTGTTGACGGTTGCGCTGCTTCCGGCGGCCGCGCCGGCGGCTGGCCCAAATCTGGACCAGCTCATCGGGGGCTTGGGCGGCGGCGATGAGCAAGCGCGCATAGTCGCGCGCCAGCTTTTGCCGCGTTTCGGCGCGGCGGCGGTGTCGCGGCTGCTGCCGCTCGTGGCGAGCGATGACGCGAATGTCTGGAACGCGGCCATGCGTGTGCTAGAGGATATCGCGAACACGGTGTCCGTTCCGGGCCGCGAAGCCGAACGGCTCGAGACCGTGCGGCTGCTGATGACGCTGGTCGCGGCGGACCGGCCGGATTTCGTGAAAGAGCGGGGCCTCCGCCTGCTGCCGCTGGCCGTGCCCGAGGGCTGCGACGTCGGCCCTGTCGCGGCCCTGCTCGACAGCAATGCTCTCATCCGCGAAAAGGCGCGCGCGGCGCTGCGCGACATCGGCACGGACAATGCCGCGGCAGCCCTTTGCGACGCGCTGCCCCGCGCCGACGCGGAATTTCAGTGTGCGTTGCTGGACGCGCTTGGCCCGATGGGCAAGCCCGCGAGCGAGCCGGCCATCGCGGCGGCGCTGCAAAGCCCCGAGGCGCGGGTGCGTGCGGCAGCCGCGCGTGCGTTGTCTTGGACGGGTGACCCGCGCCATATCGGCGCGCTCTGGGCGGTCTACCGTGCGGCGGACGATATCACGCGCTTCGACGCCGGAGACGCGATCATCCGTCTCGGTAATGTCATGGGCCAGCGCGGCGGACACTGGCGCGATACCATGTCGCTGTTCCAGACCGCCGCGGCGGAGTTTGCCGACCTGCAACTGAAAGGCGCATCGCTTGCGGGACTTGGCGCATACGGAGACGAGAGTGTTATCCCCGTTTTGCTCGCAGCGCTTGAAGGCAAAGACGGACGGCAGCTTGAACCCGCGGTGCTGACCGCGTTCGCGGCGCTTCAGGGTCCCGGCGCGGACCACGCGCTGCTGGAGGTGTTTCCCGCGGTATCCCGCGACATGCAGGTCTCGCTGCTCGGCATTTTCGGGAACAAGCGCAAGGCGCAGTTTCTGCCGCTGCTGTCCGAATTTGCCACGAACAGCGACCCGGTTCTGCGCGCAGCTGCCTTGAACGGGCTGGGCGCAACGCGCCTGCCCGGTGCGCTGCCGCCGCTGATACAATTCGCGGAATCCTGCACGACGGAAGAAAAACCCGCCGCGCGGGAGAACCTGCGCCGGATGGCCGATACGCTGCGAAACGCGGGAGAACGCGAAGGCGCGAGCCGCGCGTTTCTGGCGCTGTACCGGCTTGCTGAATCGGAGGAAGACCGGCTACTCGCGCTCGAGGGCGTCAAGCAATTTCCCGTACCGGAGGCATTTGAGCTGATTATGGGCGCCGTCGGCGGCGACGAATTGGATACGTTGCCCGTGGGTACGCTGGCGGGCGTGGCCCAAGCGCTGCTGGACGCGGGCCGCGCGGATGAAGCGAAGAAGGTGGTGGACCTGCTCCTGCCGCGCATCGCCACGACGGAAGAAATGAAGGAAGCACTGGGGCCGCTCATGGCGGCGGGCATGAGCGCGGAGCAACTGGGCGTCATCAGGTCGTGGTCGCTGGCAGGGCCGTTCCCCTCGCGCTTTGAAGACGGGTTCGCGCAGACGTTCATTGGCGAGCCGAACGTGGACCTGAAAGCCACATATGCGGCGGGCGATGCCACTCTGTCGTGGACTCAGCACGAAACCGGCGACGCGTTCGGTGTCGTGAACCTGATGGCCGTCTTCGGCATGGTGGAGGATGTCAGCGCCTACGGGTATGCGGAGGTGGCCGTGGCCGAAGCGGCGGACGTGGTCGTGCGCGCCGGTTCCGACGACGGGATCAAGGTCTGGGTCAACGGCGAAGCTGCGCACGAGAACAACGCGGACCGCGGTAACACTTTCGATCAGGACCAGGCGCCGGCGCACCTGAAGGCCGGGGTTAACGCGATTCTCGTCCGCTGCACGCAGCACTTGGGCGGCTGGAACTTCCATGTGCGGCTGACCACGCCCGACGGCGCGCCGTTGCCCTTCGAGAGAGTGACGCAATAGGCACGGCGGTTTGTGATGGTCCGCGACCGTCCGTGCAGTCATGAAAAGCAGGATCGAATTCAAGACTATTGAAGCACAAGAGGAGAACCGGCCATGCGCTTTGTTTTGACAGCGGTGTTGATCATGCTGGCGGCGGGTGTTTCCGCGGTGGAACTGCGGTTCGAACGGGAACGCATCGGCACGGGCACCTACGAGGCCGCCGCCGCATTCGACGTGAACAACGACGGCGTCCTCGACATCGTGTCGGGCGCGTACTGGTACCCGGGCCCCCACTTCAAGACGGCCAATCCGGTCTGCATGCTGCAGCCGATGGACACCTATTACGACGATTTCTCAGATTACCCGATGGATGTCAATGGCGATGGTTATCTGGACATCGTGAACGGCGCGTGGTGGGGGATGCGCGTCGAATGGCGCGAGAACCCGAAGGGCCAGCCCATCATGTGGACCACGCACGAAGTGGCGCAGGTCGGCAACGTCGAGCGCAACCTGTTTTGGGACTTTGACGGCGACGGCGTGCCCGAGGTGATTCCGGTGAGCAAGCCGGTCCACATCTTAAGACTCGAACGCGACACCGCGGGCAAGGGCACGGGCAAGTTCCTGCAATACACGATTGACAAGGGCACAGGCGGCCATGGCCTTGGCGCGGGCGATGTGAACGGCGACGGGCATGCGGATATCGTGCTGGCAGGCGGCTGGCTTGAATCGCCCGCCGACCCCTTCAGCGTCGACGGCTGGGTCTGGCGCGAGGAATTCAATCTTGGCTCGGCGAGCGTGCCAATCCTGGTCTACGACGTGAACAAGGACGGATTGAACGACCTCGTCGTTGGCGAAGCGCACAATTACGGCTTGTATTGGATGGAACAGGGGAAAGGCCCCGAAGGCGCGCGCGCCTGGACCAAACACATGATCGAGGAACACCGCTCGCAGTTCCACGACCTGCAATTGCACGACATTGACAACGACGGCGAACTCGAATTGGTCACGGGCAAGCGCTACCACGCCCACAACGGCCATGACCCGGGCGCGGAAGACCCGGTGGGCGTGTATTATTACGAGATTAACGGCGGCGCATTCGAGCGCGTAACCGTCGATTACGGTCCCGCGGACAGCGCCAGCGGCGCGGGCATTTATTTCTGGGTCGAAGACGTGGACGGCAACGGCTGGAAAGACATTATCGCGCCCGGGAAAGAAGGGCTGTATCTGTTCCGGAACCTGGGACCGGCGCCCGGCCAGTGACCCCTGGCGGGCCACGTCAGATAAATTGACGCACGAGCGCGTCGATGACGGCATCGACGTTTGCCGGCGTGATGCCGTACTGGCGGCAGGCCGTTTCCGCGCGTGCGCGGCGCTCCGGTTGTTCGAGCTCGTCCAGCGACGCGAACACGCCCATCCTGCGGCCCACTTGAAAGACGGTTTGTTCCGGCGGCGGCAATGCCAGGAGCCGGTCGAGGGTCGCAAGCATTCGGGGCTGATCCTGCGGGAGTTGACCCTCGACTTCGCTGAGGAGATTGAGGATGTGGTCGCTCGCGAGGAAGCTCGTGACGCCGTCCAGCAGCGAGAGGAACAGGCGGATTTCGCGTACACATTCGATATCGCCGCATTTGTCGAACCGGCCTGCCGTGTATTCCGCGTAGAGCGGCGTAAGCATCGGAATCGCGAGCGTGCGCAACCGGATGAAATCGGGGTTAATCCGGTTGAGGGCGTCCGCGGATTCCCGTGCGTGCGTTTCAGAAAGCCGGCGCCCGCCCAGCCCCGGCATGACGTACTCCGACAGTTCCATCCCGGCCTGCTTCACTCTGCGGCCCGCGTCGATGAGCTGCGCTTTCGTGACGCCCTTCTTCATGAACGCCAGCACTTCGTCCGAGCCGGATTCCATGCCGATGTGGATGCGGTTGAGGCCGGCCGCCGCGATGTCGCGCAGTTCTTCCTCCGATTTGTGCGCGACGGTATGCGCGCGGGCATAGGCCGTAACGCGCTCGATCTCGGGAAACCGCGTGCGCAGGTGGGTCAGGATTGCCGCGAGGTCTTTCGTGCGCGTGAACAGCGAGTTCGCGTCTTGCAGGAAAACCGAGCGCATGCCGCCGATGACCGCCCAATGGTACGCGGCCTGGAGTGCGTCCCGCTCTTCCGGCGGCGTCGCTCGCGCAAGCCGCGCGTAGGCCGCGTGCGGGATGCGGCCGGACGCGTCCGTCTGCCCCCGCAGGGCTTCGACATGCCTGTGGACCGCGTCGATGTCGCGCAGCACATGGTCGAGCGGCCGGACGGAGAACGCCGCACCCTTGTACACGGGGCAGAACAGGCACCGGTTCCAGGGGCAGTTCCGCGTCACGCGGATGAGCAGGCTGTGCGCTTCGCTCGGGGGGCGAATCGGCCCCTGCTCGAAACCCTGATATTCTTGCGGCATCGCGTCTCCATCCGGCGGGCCGTCAGAGGTAGCCGAGGCCCATAAGCCGCTCGCGCAGCGCCGCCGCGTCCTCCTCGCTCAAACCCGTGCTTCGCGGCTCGAACAGCGCGGCCACCTTCTCATAGTCGGGCGGGTCTTCGCCGACGTACAAAAGAAATGTGACCCGGGCGTCGTGCTTCGTACTCAGGCGCCCCAGCCATGCCTCCACAGCATCGCCGTTTTCGAGACTGCTTACGTGCGCATAGAGAAGGTCGGGCGCTTGTTCTTCCAGGAGGCGTTCGCTCAACGCCAGGATGGAATCCGGCGCGACCTGGGAACACGCTGCGTCCGCGCCGCCGGCAACGATACACTTCCTGCCTGCGTTGCGGAGGCGGCTCCATGGTTCCGCGGCCGCACTGCCCGCGCACAGGCCGATTTCGCGGCCCGTGTCGAAAGCGCCGCGCAGCAACGGCCAACGCCCCGATGCGGCGCCCGCTTCGAGCGAACGCCACAGCGCCTGTGTCACACTGATGATTACGATATTGCGCATATAGACCTTGTTGGGCCGGCTGTGCGGCGCACACATGGCGTTTCGCGGAACGCCCGCGGATGCGCGCGCCGTGTGAACGCATTCTATAAAGGGGAAGCGGGCATTGTCACGATTCCTTGCGTGTCATGTTGCGCCTCTGCCGCCGGGAGGAGTAAACTGCGTCCGCCGCACGGATTTCCCCTCGGCTGGAACCTACCCAAAAGGAAGAACATCATGAAGCATCTCATTTGGGCCTTTGCCCTGGTGGCGGCGCTGCTGGCCGCGCCGGTCGTGCTGGCGCAGGAAAACGCGCCTGCGCCGTTTGCGAGCGACCAGGAACGGATCAGTTATTGCCTCGGCGCGCAAATCGGCCTGCAGCTCACGAAGAGCGCCTATGAACTGGACGCCGCGGCGCTGGTGCAGGGTTTGCAGGATGCGGCGGCAGGCAATGCATTACGCGCCAATCCCCAGGAAATTCAACAGGCAGCGATGGATTTCCAGATGAAGACGCGCGAAGCCGCCGAAGCCAAGGGGAAGGCCCTGGAAGAGCAGGCTGCCGAATTGTTGAAGGCCAACGCGACCGCCGAAGGCGTGAAAGTCACGGCCAGCGGTCTGCAATACAAGGTAATAACCGAAGGCACGGGCGCCACGCCGGCGGTCACTGACCGCGTGCGCGTGCACTACCGCGGCACCCTCGTCAACGGCGAGGAATTCGACAGTTCCTACAGCCGCGGCGAACCCGCGGAATTCACCGTCAACGGCGTTATCCCCGGCTGGACCGAAGCGCTGCAGCTCATGAAGGCGGGCGCGAAATACCAGTTGGTTATCCCCTCGGACCTGGCCTATGGCCCGCGCGGCACCGGGAACATCCCCCCGAACGCGACGCTCATCTTCGAAGTCGAATTGCTCGAAGTGCTTCAATAACTGCGGGGCGGCCAAGCCCTTCTTGTCCCATTTTCGCGGCGCGCCCGGTGTTTCTCATGGCCGGGCGCGCCGCTGTTCTTGTCATCTTGGATTCCGGTCAGGGGCCGAAGACGCTCTTGACCGCTTCGAGGTAGGCCATGCCGTGGACGGTATCGGGTTCAAGGTAGCTGCCCTCGGTCCATTCGTTCCAGCAATTGAGGGTGAGGATGCGCTCGCCCGTGGGGCGCGTGTCGAGGAAGCGCCGGGCCGTTTGCAGGGCTTCACGGAACGCCGCGGGCGTATTGCCGCTCATGCCCGCCATGAACGGGTAGCCCCGGTTCTCAAACGGGTCATCCAGGGCGCAACGCGGGCTCGAATCCCAACCCATTGTTACATTCGGGTGATAGGGAATCGTGAACCGGCTCACGGTCTCGCGCCAGTGTGCCTCGGCTTTCTCCATGACGTAGCGGTACGGCGTCTGCGGGAATTCCGGCAAGGCTACGTGATGTATCCATACGTACGACGTGAGACTGTCGAAGTCGAGGTAGGTGACGAGTTCCTCGGGATTCGCCACGGCTTTTTCGTTCGGCAGGATGCGCACGCCGAACAGGACCGCGTTCAGATGCAGACCGGGGAACCCCGCGGCGCGCGTCTTCTCCCGGAACCGTTCCAGCGCGGTTTTCGCCGCCTCGGAGGAGCCGAAACTCTGGATGAGCGTGTGCAGTTCGTAAACGGAAAAGTAGGGGCAACCGTCGATCTTCCAATACGACGGATGCTTGAAATACCGATCGATGATGTAGTCCGTCATCCGGTCGAAAGTCTCCGGCGTGACCGTGCCAGGATAGAGCAGCGCGGGCGGGTGTTTCGTGGTTGCGGGGTGAATGTCTATCCAGTCGTGATTCGCCCACATCAGGCCGAAACGGAGCCGGCCCGCGTTCGCGGCCTTCAGGAACCCCTCTTCGACACCCCGCTGCAGGAACGGCCCGTCATCGTACCAGTACCAGTCGAAAATGAAAGCATCGATGCCGTGGTCCGCCGCCGCGTCGATCTTCCGCGCCATGACGGCGGGGTCGGACTCGTCGGTGTAGCCCCACAAGGGGGCGTTCGGTTGCCGGTGCCCGTCGAACCGCGGCCGCGCGGCCTTCACCAGCTCCCATTCGGTCCAGCCGTCGCCGCGCGTCTTTGCGTTGCGCGCGTCCGGGTGATAATTGGGAAAATAGTAACTCGCCACCACGTACTGGGAGCCGTTCATGGGCGTATCCTGACTTGCCGGCTGGGCGAGCGCGCAGGCCAGCACGGCGCACGCCGTTACCATGTCAGCCATTCGATGCCTTCCTTTGCCGCGCGGAACTTGCGCGCGCGTATGCTGGAACCCTGCCCTTCTTCGTAATAGACAATCAGCACCGATCCGTCCTTGAGCGTCGCCATGCTCGGATACGCGCCGCCCACCTCATCGACCAGGATGTTCTCGCTCCACGTGGCGCATTCGTCGGTCGAGTAGTGCATGCTCGTGTTCGGCATGCGGTGCGCGCAGACAATCACGCCCTCGGCGCCGCGGTGCAGGTGCGGGCAATGCCCTGGAAACCCCATCGGCTGCGACACGGACCACGTCTTGCCGCGGTCCGCCGATATCGAATAGCGCATCGATTCCTTCGACGTGCGCTGCGCTGCGTAGAGCCGGCCGTCTTTCAACTCGATGATATCCGTCTCAGCGTCGAGCCGCAGACCGCCGTTATCGATATCGATGGGCGCGCTCCATGTCGCGCCCATGTCGGTCGAAAGGGTAACCGCGCCGTTCGCGTCGTCGCTTGTTTCCCGATACAGACCGAGAATCAGGGTATTGCCGGAGAGAATGCGGATGGGCGCGCTGCAATAATAATCCGCCACGATCTGCCGCGCTTCGGACCACGTCTTGCCATTGTCACGCGAGGTCACGAGCCAACTGCCCAGACCGTCCCATTTGCGTTCGCCCGTCTTCCGTAGCGAGAAGAAATTGCAGCAGATGGTCCCATCCGGCAATTGCACGACGGACGGGTCGCGGTCATCGTCCGGCCCGTCGTAGATGGTTTCCGCGGGCGTCCACGTGCATCCTTCATCCGAAGAATAGCAGCCCGAAACGCGGCCTCCCTTCGGATGTGCCTCATCCGGCAGCGACACATGCTCCCATCCCGCGTAGAAAACACACAGGAGCCGCCCGTCCTGGAGGCGGCAGACATCCGGGAACGCCTCGTAGGCGCCCGCGCCCGCGTCCTCGTACACAAAGACGAACGCACGGCCTTCCGGCGGCGCGGCGTCCGCGCTCCAGCCGATTTGCGTGATGACGACCAATGAAAGCGCCGGTAGCAGCTTTTTCATGATTCTCGACTCCCTGCGTATCGCGATTGTATGGACAGATTCTTCCCGTGCAGTGTCGCCCACCGGGGCAGGGGTATGCAAGCGTCGTATGGGGCCTGTGGGCACGGCTTGAACGGTGGCGGCGTTCCCGGTAAGTTGGTATGCATCCGTGAATGGTGGAGGATGAGGGAGTAGTCCGGGTTGAGCGCAACAACGAACGCTTCATTTCAGGGCAGGCGCGTGCTGGTGTTGGGCGGCCTGGGTTTCATCGGCAGTAATCTGGCCATTCGCTGCTGCGAACTTGGCGCGGAGGTCAGCGTGTTCGACTCGCTGATCGGCCACGGCGGCGGCAATCCGGCCAACCTCGCCGGACACGAGGGGCGCATCCAGGTGCACCATAACGATATCCGGGATTATCACCTGCTTGACCGGGTCGTGCGCGAACACGACGTCATATACCACTGCGCGGGACACACATCGCACAGCTACTCGCTGCGTGACCCGTTCCTGGATATCTCAATCAACTGCACCGGGAGCATGAACCTGCTCGAGTCGGCGCGGCAGGGTAATCCGGGCGCAACGATCGTTTACGTGGGCACGAGCACGCAGTGCGGGCCGATGATGAGCAATCCGATTGATGAGATGCACCCGGAGTTCCCCCGTGACATCTACTCGGCGAACAAGAGCGTTGCCGAGAAATACCATCTGATCTACCACCACGTCCACGGTCTTCGCACCGCCGTGGTTCGGGTCGCGAATATATACGGGCCGCGCGCGAACATTCGCAGCGTAGACGCGGGCGTGCTCAACTTCTTCATCGGGCTCGCGCTGCAAGGCAAACGGCTGACCGTCTACGGTGAAGGACGGCAACGGCGCAATGTCCTGTATGTCGACGACTGCATCGAGGCGCTAATCCAGGTTGTGCTGGAAGAAAAGACGCGCGGACAGGTGTTCTTCGCGGCAGGCGACAAGGAGTACACGGTCGCGGAATTCGCGCGGATGGTTGTCGAGGTCGTGGGCCAGGGCGCGGTCGATCACGTGCCGTGGCCGGACGATTGGGCGGCGATAGACGTTGGCGATGTGTCCATTTCCAACGCCAGGATTACGCGCGAGACCGCGTGGCGGCCTCAGACCGCTCTGCGGCGCGGCCTGGAAGAGACGCGCGATTTCTTTGAGGCGCGCCGGGGGGTGTATCTCTGAGCCGCGACCGAGAGGAGCTTGGGAAATGCCGAAAAGCATCGCTATAGTGGGCGCGTCGGCGGACCGGAAGAAGTACGGGAACAAGGCCGTGCGCGCGTTTCAGAAGGGCGGCTGGACCGTCTATCCCGTGAATGCGAAGGCCGAGACGATCGAAGGGCTTCCCTGTTACAGGTCGCTGGCGGACGTGCCGGGCCCGGTCGACCGCATCTCGTTGTATGTGCCGCCCGAGGCTGGGGTTGTCTTGCTGCCGGAAATCGCGCGCACGCCGCACACGGAATTTTTCCTGAACCCCGGTTCGGAATCGCCCGAATTGATCGCGAAGGCGCGCGAACTCGGCCTGGAACCGGTCCAGGCGTGCAGCATCGTCAGCATTGGCCTGCGGCCGGACATGTTCCCCGACGCTTGAGACGCATTTCGCGCGCGTCGACTATGCTTGCGGCGCCAACCTCAAGCCCATTGTCTCGACGACATCCCGAATGGCCGCCAACAGCGACAGCATGTCCTGTTCGAAGAGCCGACCGATGGTCCCGATGCGGAAACAGGCCGCGTTGCTGACCTTCCCCGGGTAGATAACGCAGTCACGGTCATTCAGCAGGCGGTAGAACGTCTCAAAAGACCATTTCGGGTCGTCCGGGTACAGAAACGACGTGATGATGTAGCCCTGCAACTCGGGCGGCAGGTATTCGCGGAAACCGAGCGCGCGCATGCCTTTCACAAGCACTTCGTGGTTGCGGCGATACCGCGCGCCGCGCCCCGCCGGGCCGCCTTCCTGTTCCAGCTCGAGTAGCGCCTGATGGAACGCGAGCAGCACGTGCGTCGGCGGGGTAAACCGGAACTGCCCGTCTTTCTCGAAACCGCGCACCTGTTCCAGCAGGTCCAGGCTCAGGCTTCGCGCCCAACCCTCCGTCTTGTCCAGCGCTGCGCGGCGCGCGATGACGAAGCCGAACCCCGGCACGCCTTCGATGCACTTGTTCGCCGACGAAACCAGGTAGTCTATGTGGCACTCGGCCAGACTGAAGGGCACGGCCCCGAAGCTGCTCATGGCGTCGACGAAGTACTGCACGCCCGCCGCGCGCGCCAGCGCCCCGATCTCGCGGATCGGGTTGATGATTCCCGTCGTGGTCTCGCAGTGCACCACGGCGAGGTCAGAAAACGCGCCCGTCTTGAGTCTGTCCCCGATTTCGCGCAGGTTTGGCAGGCTGTTCTCGGGGCACTCGAGGGTCTCATGATCGATATGCGATATGCGGCACATTTTCGCCATGCGCTGGCCGTACGCGCCATTGACCACAATCAACACCTTGCCGCCGGGCCGAACCGTTGACGCGAACACCGCCTCGATGGAGAACGTGCCGCTGCCCTGCATCGGGATCGCGTCGTAACCCGCGTTCGCCGCCTCGCCTGCATCGAGCAGGCGGCGGCGAATGTCGCGGATGACTTCGATAAAGGCAAAGTCACGCGATCCGAGATCGCGCAGCATGGCCTGCTTGACGGTCCGGCTTGTGGTGAGCGGCCCCGGCGTGAACAGGGCCTTGTCCTTCCAGGAAGGGGCGGTACTCATGGCGATATTCCTGTCTTTAATGGGGTGCGGCGGAGTATGGCAGAGGAGCACGGGCAATGCAACGGCCCTTCGCGCGCCGCGTGTCCGGTTCATGGGCGCCGCAACACCGCCACGGCCTTGTCGGGGAAATCGGTGAACAGGCTGTCGACGCCGTAGTCGAAATAGAACCGGCGCAGTTCCGCCTCGACATTCGCGTACGCGCGCGGCACCGCATCGGCCCGTATCGTGTAGGGGTGCACTACGAGTCCGTGCGCGTGCGCGCGTTCCACGAGGCCGGGGTCCTTCTCGATGCATTGCTTGTCCGGCCCGATGCCGTTGGCGAAACCCGCGATCTCGGCAAGTCCCTCGGCGGTCAGCCAGCGGCTCCCCTCGTCGTCGCCCATGAGAAAGACCTGCGGCGCGCGCAGGCCCATTTCGTTGCGCAGTTCCTGTAGCGTGCCGGCCTCGAAACACTGCACGAAGATACGCGCCTGCGGGTCGTCGTAACCGTACTCGCGCACGATAGCGACGAACGGCGCCTCGATCGGCAGCCCCTGGGCCGCATGCCAGGATGGCTGCTTCAGTTCCGGATAGATGCCTGCGTTCCGGCCCGTGCTCTTGTTTAAACCCTGGATGAGTTCGATAGCCTCGCGGAAGGCCGGAACCTCGAAGTCGCTCTTGGCGAACGGGAATCGTCTTGGCAGCCGTTCCTGCGCCTGCAACTGCTTGATCTCGGCGAGCGTGAAGTCCGCCGCGTACCAATGGCCGTCGTCGCGCTTGCGGTCCGGGAACTTGTCCTCGACGTCCGTTGTCTTCTCAAGCGTGACATCGTGCAGGCAGACCAGTTCTCCGTCCTTGGTCATTACGACGTCCTGCTCGATGTAGTCGGCGCCGGCCGCGTGCGCGTATACATATGCTTCGAGCGTGTGTTCCGGCAGATAACCGGAGGCGCCGCGATGCGCGATGACGGTCTTTTCCTGCGCGAACGGCGCCGCGGCAAGCAGCAGCGCGCAACCCAATACCGCGAAACAACGCATGGCAGATTCCCCTTTCATGTTGATAGGGACCGCTATTTAAGGCTCTCCAGCGTGCGTTCGACGTCGTAGCCCGCGTCTTCCGCCGCCAAGAGCAATTCCCGCAGATTGTCGTAGAGAGTCTCGATTTCGGCGCCGTCGACAGCGCCTTCGGAAAGCGCCGTGATTGCATGGGTCACGAGCATCATGTGCGCATAGCGTTCGAGTTGCTCCTTGACAAGCCAGATGCGCCCGCCCCACTGGTTCATGCCGAGGAACCGCTGCGTATCCGGGTCGCGGAACGTTTCGTAGAGGATCGGCCCCCACGGTTCCTGCTGCAAGAGGACCAGCCGCGGCCCGTGCGCAATGCAGGCGCGGACCATGCCCGCGTCCAGGTTTGCACGGTGTTCGTCTCCGTCCATGTCGCGGAAGGCCTGCGCAACGCATTTCACGAGGAACCAATCGCGCATCCAGGACGCGGTAACCGCCATCTCGTCATGTTTCACGCCGCGCTCGGCGGGCAGGAGCCGGCCCAGCCGCCGCAGCGCGCTCCAGGCGGCCGGCACGCGCCAGAAACCCGGCTGGCCGGCGGCTTTTTTCGGTATTGGGTCGAGCAGGAAACTTGCCACCTCGGGATGGAGATCGAGCGCGGCAATCCGGCTTCGGAATTCGTGCAGCAACGTGATTTCGTCACCCACCTCGCTGAGGATTCGGGTGATAACGGGAATGGCGCGCTTGCGCCCGATCTTGGCGGCCACGGCGATGAGAAAATCGCCCAGCGCCTGTTCGAGGTGCTGCCGCGCGTCGTCTGAGTCCCCTTGTGTAAGAAGCGCAAGCAGTTCACTGTTCATGACGGCGCGGAACGGGTCAAGAACGGGCGCGAGGACGAGTTCCTGGTACGCCTCCTCGATGCTGGGCACGCCGCGGCGCCCGAGCGTCGCGTGCAACTGCGCCCAGGTGAGGTCGTGGTCGCGTACCTCGCGCCAGTCGAGGAACGCGTAATACTGATAGCCATGCAGTTCCAGGTCCAGGCCGACCTCGGCCAGCTCGCGCGCGTGGTGCAGATAATCAAGGCCGGCGCGATAATCCCGGAAGACGTAATACCGGTCGTCCGCGACGACAAGCCCGAGCGCCTCGGCCAAGGTGCGGCGGACCAGTTGCTTGTCTTCCGCGGCGCCGACGTTGATGGCGGTCGAGAGCCGGATGGCGCCGCGCGTCCGCTTGTACGCGTTGTTGTAGACGATCAAGGCGCGGTCGCCGTCGTTCCGGTTCGTGTAAGCGAAGACGTTCTCGTCCACCCAGCCCTCGGGCGTAACGAAATCAAAGAAGGCGAAGTTACCCGCGCCGCTGAACAGGCGGCGCCGCCGCACCAGCGGGAAGATTTCCGCTTCATGCCGCCGCACGAGGTGCTCGTCGACTGCTTCGTCCCAGTACGCGCGCCGGTATTCCATGCCGTACTTCTCGGCGAAACCCTCGACCTGGCCGTGCCCGAACATGGGCAGGCCGGGCATCGTGGCCATGAGCACGCAGACGCCGAAGTACTTGTCGCCCTTGCCGAATTGCTCGACGGCGGTGAGCTCGTCGGGATTGTTCATGAAGTTGACGAAGCGCTGGAGCACCTCGGGACTGAATTCGAGCACGTTCTTGACGGTCTGGCGGTACTTCGAGTTTTCCTCCATCTTGAGCATGTTCATGAACGCGCTGTTGTAGACGCGGTGCATGCCCAGTGTGCGCACGAAGTAACCTTCCATCAGCCAGAAGGCCTCCGCGAGCAGCAGGGTTTCCGGCGCCTCGGCGGCGACCCGGTCCACCACCTCGCGCCAGAATTCCTTCGGGAACGCTGCGTCGAATTCCTCGCGGGACATGCCGTGCTCGGCGCGCGAGGGCACGGAGCCTTCGTCGTCATGCTTGGGGAACCAGAGCCGCTGATAGTGCTTTTTGGCGAGGGTCATGGCCGCGTCGAAACGGATGATGGGAAACTGGCGCGCCACGTGCAGTATCGTCTGGACCACCGCTTCACGCACTTCGGGCAACAGAAAATTGAGTTGCGCCGTGTCGTTCCACGGCATATTCGTTCCGTCGTTTCCGTGGTAGATGTAACGCGCGTCGCCCGTCCAGTTGTCGCGCCTCTGGAACACGACCGCCGCGTCGGTGCGGCTCCAGTAGCCATCCTCTACCTGAAGCGAAATGCGCGGGTCCGCCGAGAGGTTCGGGCCCGTGAACGTGTACTTGGGATAAGGCGGATAGGGGAGCTGGAGAAACCAGTCCGGATGTTCCACAACCCACCGCGAATAGATGCCCACATGGTTTGGCACCATGTCGCTCGCGAGGCGGATGCCGCGATGCCAGGCGCGCTCCTTCAGACCCTCATACGCGTCCGGACCGCCCAGGTCCGCGGCGATTTCGTAGTCATACAGCGAATAGGCCGACGCGACCGCCTCGGAATTGCCCATTATCTGCTTGATCCACTGCGACGCGGGCGACCGTTCCCACAGGCCGATGAGCCACAGCGCGTTGATGCCCCAGCGCGCGAGCCGGTCCAGTTCCTCGTCCGGCACGTGGTCAAGGCGATGGATGCGGCGCTGGTACTTCTTCGATAATTGGTCGAGCCAGACATAGGTCGACTTGGCGATCAGCACCACGTTCGGCATCCAGTCCTTGTCGACACTGAACGCCTCCGGCTCGGGATAACCCATCAAGCCGCGGCCGAATTCGAGCACGCGCACGGGGCCCGGGCCGAAACCGCGCCACGCCGTCTCTTCCTTGAGGATGCCGCGTGCGACCATGAGCCGTTCGAGCAGTTCCGCCGGCAGCAGGTCCCGCCAGTAGCGGCGGATGAAGTCGAGCTGGCCTTCGAGCGAGTCCGGGTTCTCAATCATGGGCCGGCGCAGCACGTTGAAGAGGGTGTCGTTCACGATGCGCAGGGCGGGCTGCCTTGAGAAGAACGTTTCGAGGCTATGGACGAGCCGCTCGTAAGGAACGGCGGCGCGCAAATCCGTATCGTCGAAAAGCTCCTGATAAGGGCGCATGGCCGGGTTGAGCATGGCCAGATGCAGCAGAATCAGTTCGCGGGCGACGCCCTCCACATTGGTGAGCCGGTCAGAGCGCCCCGCCAGATAGGCCTCTTCGGTCAGCGCGCCGTTCATGACACGCTGGGGCGTGTACAGAGCCGCGAAAGCCGGCGGGGGCGTATCGGCAACCGCCGCGCCCACGCGTGTCCGCACATCGTCGAGCCCGCGCGCCATGACGCCGGGCACTTCTTCTTCAAGATACAGGTCGGCGATATAGCGCAGAATATCGAGAATCAGCCCCATGGCGAGCAATTCGCCCGTGCGCGCCGGGCGCACGCCGGGCCGCCCGAAATCGCGTTGCCGGTTGATGCGGTCGGCAAGGCCGCGAATGCGGTACACGTGCTCCGTGATGCCCGCGGCCTCGGAAGCGGGCCGCCGCAACGTGCCAATATAGAACCGATCCCACGCCTTCCGGGTCAGGTGGAACCCGAAGGGAAAGTCTTCGTGGGCGAGTCTGTCGAACAAGGCTGACACGATGATCCTTGGTTGCTCACACCCCGGAACGCTCCAGATCTTTGGCGAATCCCGGCAAGCGCCGGCCAGGAAGAGTACGAGATTACCCCGGGGCGTCCAGTCGACAACACCGGCAAATCATACATCATTCCGGTGGCTGCGCGCCAAGGCTTTCCTGCCGCTTTCAGGCGCGTATACGACATAGGCGGCGCAAGCGTCAAAGATTCGACACGGCACAGCGCCAGGAACGCGTATCAACGCCTTGAGGTCTGGTCTGCCGGGATTCGTGGATGAGAAACGTGCGCATGGCGCAAGCTGGTTCCGGCGGCGCAGGGTTCGAGTTTGCCGGCAATCATTGCGCTGCGCCGCGTACGACACGTATCATTGGAGAGAGGCGAGCGCCGAATCCCCGGGTTCTCCGGCCCCGACCTGTTAACAGGCGCAGCCTGGCGTGACCAGGAACTGCGGCGCGAGGCGGGCCAGGCGGACGGCAATCCAGAAAAGAACGGAACAACGTGGAACAAGTGCGCACTTATTGGCGGCTGGCTGCCGACCGGATGCGGTCGTCGGAGACCGCGGGGCCGGTAGTTATTGCCGTACTGATTGGCATGGGTGGGGGGCTGGCCTCGATCCTGTTCCGCCGGCTCATCGATTTGGCGCACTACTGCTCCTATGACGTCATGGGTGTCTACCTGTCACCGTTCACAGGCGTGGCCATCACCGTTCTTGTTGTGGCGCTCGGCGGACTGCTGTCCGGTCTGTTAACGCGGCTTGCGCCCGAGACAAAGGGACACGGCGTGCCCGAGGTGATGGTCGCGGTGGCGCATCGCGGCGGGCGTATCCGGCCGCGGGTGACCGCGCTCAAGACGGTCGCAGCGGCGATTACCATCGGTACGGGCGGGTCGGCCGGGCGGGAAGGGCCGATCGTGCAGATCGGCGCCGCGTTTGGCTCGACGGTGGCCCAGTGGCTGCGGCTGCCGGACCGGCGGATCGTGCTGTCGGTTGCCTGTGGCGCGGCAAGCGGCATTGCGGCCACGTTCAATGCGCCTATGGGCGGCGTGATTTTCGCGCTCGAGGTCATTCTATCCCGGTTCACCGCGCTATCGTTCGGGTTGATTGTGATCAGCGCGGCCACTGCTACGGTCGTATCGCGTTCGCTCTCGCTGGAAGGGGATTCGCCCGCGTTTGCCCTTGTGCAAGAGCATGGCATGCGCGGGCTGATCGACTTGAGCCTCTTCGTGCTTCTCGGTGCGCTGTGCGCGCTGGTGGCCCAGGCGTATACGCGCTTCTTGTATCTCGTGGAAGATGTCAGCGACAAGGCCAAGATGCCAGAATACCTCAAGCCCATGATCGGCGGCGCGCTGGTCGGCGTGCTGGCCATAGGGACGCCGCAGGTCATGGGTTCGGGCTACGAGACAATCGAGACCGCCCTCAATACCGGCATGACCGCGCGCCTGTTCTTCATTCTGTGCCTGTCGAAGATTCTTGCCACGGCGTTCACCGTCGGCAGCGGCGGTTCGGGCGGCATTTTCGCGCCCGCGCTGTTCACCGGCGCCATGTTTGGCGGCGGTTTCGGCATGCTGGCGAACGCCTGGTTTCCAGGCCACGCGTCCCCGGCAGGCGCCTATGCGCTGGTGGGTATGGCCGCGGTATTCGCCGGAGCGGCGCACGCGCCGATTACCTCAATCTTCATCCTGTTTGAAATGACGGATGACTACCGCATCATTGTCCCGCTGATGACCGCAACCGTTGTCGCGACCCTTCTTTCGCAGCGCATGTCGCCGGATTCCATCTACACGCTCAAGCTGCGGCGGCGCGGCATTGAGATCGGGCGCGCGCACGAAGTGAACATCATGGACGCCGTAACGGTGGGCGAGGCGATGGACGAGTGCGTCGAGGGTGTGCCGCCTAATATGCCGCTGGACGACTTGATCAAGAAGCTTGGCAGCCGCCATGAGCGCGGATACCCCGTGATCGACGTGGACGGGGGGCTCGCGGGCATGGTCACCATGCGCGACGTGGAGGAAGTCCTGATCGCGGGCCGCAACACCCAGGAACTGACGGTGGCCGATGTCTGTACGCGCAACGTCATCGTCTGCCGCCCGGATCAAACGCTCAACGAAGCCCTGTCTCAGTTCGGGGCGCACAATGTCGGGCGGTTGCCTGTCATCGACCCCGAGCGGCCGGACCGTATCGTGGGCCTTCTTGACCGCGCGCACATCGTTACGGCCTATGCGGACGCGTATCGCCGGCAGGCCGAACTTCTGCCGCGCGCGGACGCGTTTCAGACCTTAAACGAAGAAGGCGAAATGCTTATCGAGCAGGCGCACGTATCGGCCGGCAGCCCCCTCGCAAACGTGTACGTGCGCGATGCCGCGTTTCCGCCGGAATCGACCCTGGGCGCGATCCGCCGCGCAAGCAAGACGGTCGTGCCGCGCGGTTCGACCCGCATTCAGCCGGGAGACCGGATTATCGTGCTGACGACGCGCGAGAATGCCCGAAACGTGCGGCAATGGCTGAAACGAATGACCTGAGATCCGTGTTGCCAGTAATTCAGGAGAGTAGTCATGCGAGTTTTATGCGCCGTATTTCTTACAGCGGCGGCCATCGTCCTGACAAGCGGTTGTGAACGGACCGGCGGCGCGCCCGCCTTCGAGGAATGGGCAAACCTCTTCAATGGGAAAGACATCAGCGGCTGGCACATCAGCCGGACCAACGGCCATGGCGACACGAAAGACTGGGTGGCCGCGGATGGCGCCATTGAAGGCAGTCAGGATGCGCCCGGCAACGGCGGCATCCTGCTTACCGGCCGCGAATTCGGCAACTTCCTCCTGGAACTCGAGCTGAACCCGGACTGGGGCCTGGACAGCGGCGTCTTCCTGCGCAGCACGGAATCCGGGGAGTGCTATCAGATCATGGTGGACTACTACGAGGGCGGCTGCGTGGGCGGCGTATACGGGGAAGGCATTGGCGGATTCCGCTCGGATGCGCAGAACTGGCTGCAACTCTATCGAAAGGGCGAATGGAATAAGCTGCTGGTGCTGATGACGGGCAACCCGCCGCTGATCGAGGTCTGGCTGAACGGACAACACGCCCTGAGTTGGAAGGGGGAAGAAGAGCTGCTCGGAGACCGGGGCCGCATCGCGCTGCAGGTGCACGCAGGGGCGGGTTTTTACGAGAAGAAGACCCGGTTTCGTAACATCCGAATTCGCGAACTTCCCTGAGGGCGCGCAGACAAAGACGGGGGTCTGCGCCCTGGTTCGTAGTCCAGGCTTCAGCCCGTCTTCAATCGCGTCGACTTGGTGTATCCTTGCCTGAGCGAAGACTTGATGTTTCTCGCGAGGAGCAGTCCGAGGAAGGGAATCATGAAGGCGAAAGACCGGGTCAAGAACGCGCTCGCGCGCCGGCCGGTGGACCGCGTGCCGGTGTATATGTGGTTGCATCCGTCGACCGCGGCGCGGCTGGCGCGGCTGCTCGAGGCGCCGCGCGCCGCGCTGGCCTATATCCTGGGCGACGACGTGCGGCAGGCGTGGGTCAACAATAATTACGCGATGGAGGGTGTCGTACACGACCGCGAAGGCGAGTCGCACACGGACTACTGGGGGATCACCTGGCGCAAGGAGGGCGAATTCAACCAGATCGTCCGCTTTCCGCTTGAAGGCACGGACCGGAACGGGTGCCTCGAATATGCTTTCCCTTATGACAGCATTGAAACGCTGCTGGCGCAGATGGCGCCGGCGGTCCGGCAGGCAGGCGCGTTTTTCATCGGCTGCGACGTCTCGCCGTGCGTCTACGAGATGTACGCGCGGTTGCGCGGTATGGGCGCGGCGACGCTCGACCTCGTCGAAGACCCTGAACTCGCGGACACGATGCTTGGGCGCTGCGCGGATTTCGCGCTGGCACTGTCCGAAGCGGCGTGCGAGCGGTTCCCGCTCGATTGGCTCTGGACTGGCGACGACGTAGCCGGGCAGCAGGCGCCGATAATGAATCCTGCGCTCTGGCGCGAATTGATCAAGCCGCGGTTGAAACAAATCATCGATGCGGGCAAGCGCCGCGGGCTGCCCGTGGCGTACCACTGCTGCGGCGCGGTGCGCCCGCTGATCCCCGACCTGATCGAAATTGGCGTCGATGTGTTGAACCCCGTCCAATGCAATTGTCCTGGCATGGACCCGCTGGAACTCAAAGGCGAATTCGGCGCCGCGCTGGCTTTCATGGGCGGCGTGGACACCCACGACCTGCTGCCGAACGGCACGCCGGACCAGGTGCGCGCCGCAACCGAACGGCTTATCGAGGGCATGACCGCAGATGGCGGCGGCTATATCCTGGCGGCATCGCATGCCGTGCCGCCGGAGACCCCGGATGCAAATATCTTCGCGATGTATGCGGCGGCGGGAATCCCGGAGGCCGAAATCCGCGACCGGGCGGCCGGCGTGCGCGCCTCCGAAGTGCGATACTGACCGTCACTGGAATAAGGGCGGCGCAGTTCCGGTAGAATGGGGCCGCGTATGGCGTCCGCGGAACCGGTTCGTGCGCCGGACCGCAACGTGGTGTGATGTCTTCATCTTTCCGGCGAAGGGAGTCTTCGATGTACAAGGTTGCTTGTTACACTCTAATGTTCGTGTTGTTGACTGCGGTGCTGGTGTGCGGCGCGGGCTGCCGGTCGATTATCTTCGGGAAGGACGATTTCCGGATGGAGGGCGGGCAACTGTACCGCGGCGACAAGGCGTTCACCGTGTACGGCATCGAGACGCCCGGGCTTGGCGCGACTTCCGGCGCCCCTGGCGAGGTGGTCCCCGCGATGGCGCGCGTGGCGGAGGCCGGCGGCAACGCGATCTGCTTCGACCTGCGCGGATTCAATGAGGATGGCTCGGAGCTTGATCCCACCGGCGTGCAGACGGTTGACGCCATAGCCTTCCGCGCGAAAGACTCGCGCATGGGCGTGCTGGTGCGCGTCCTTGGCGATAGCAGCGACCCCGCATTCCGCAATCGGGCCGTGCGCACGGCGGCAAAAGCGTTCCGCGGCCACGGCATGGCGATCTACCTCATCGACGGCCCGGATGCCGCCGAACTCGCAGAGACCTTCAAGAAGGCCGCGCCGCAGCTCATTGTGGCCGCGCCGCAGAATGGCGACCTCAGTCTTACCGGGAGCCCCCCGCAGGCGCCGCCGGAAATGCCGACGTTGTTGGCGGGCGCGATTCCGGATTTCAGCTTGGGCGCCGTACACTTCCTGCTGGAGGGCAACGACAGCGACTATGCAGCCCTCGACGCGGCCCTCATGACCGAGGCCGAGAAATCGCCCTGGACGCCCGACAACACGGTGCTCAGCGAAGCGGAGCGCCAGGAAGGGTTTGTTGCCCTGTTCGATGGCAAGACGCTGAACGGCTGGTGGTACAAGGGCGAGAACAAGGAGAGCTTCCAGGTCAGCGAAGACGGTTTCATCGAGTGGCGCGCGGGCGGCGGCGAAGCGCTCATGTCGCGGGAGCGCTACGGCGATTTCATCCTGCGCCTGCAATGGAAGATCCTGCCCGGCGGCAACAGCGGCGTGTGGTGCCGGGCGCCGCGCGGGGCGCGCGCGTCGAAGTTCGGTTTCGAGGTGCAGATGCGCGGCGATTTCGGCGCGGAGGAACTGACGAAAGACAACACGGGCGCGGTCTACGACGTGGTCCCGCCGTTGTCGCTGCCCACGAAGCAGGACGGGCTCTGGAACGACCTCGAAGTTGTCTGCCAGGGGCCGCACGTGAAGGTTACGATCAACGGCCAGGTGGTGCAGGACCTCAGCTTTGACGGCCACGAAGAGTTGGCACCGCGGCTGCGCCGCGGTTTTATCGGTCTCACGGACCACGACAATTACGTGGCGTTCCGAAACATCCGTATCAAGCCGCTGTGACCCGTCGCGTCCCGGCGGCGCGTGAAGGGAAGCGCGCGTGATGAAGAACCGCTGGAAATGGCTTGCCAAGACCGGGCTTGCGCTGTGCGTTGTCGCCGTGCTGTTGTTCATGTTCCTGCGGCCCACGCCGTTCCTGGACGGGCTGGTCCCGAACGAGCACGGCTTTGAAGGCGCGGTCACGGTGGTGGAGACGGAGTACACGTGGCGGCTGGGCGCCGTGACGGTGCGCGTGCCCTATATCGGCATCGAAGGCGACGCAAAGACCGGCTTGGCGCGGCTGATCGTGCACCGGCGCGCGCTTGCGTCGGGCGAGCCGCTGCCGGCGTTTTGCCACGTGCACTATGAGAAGAGCATAGACGGTGCGAAGACGTGGTGCGACCGTGGCTGGGCGGTATTCACGGCGCATTACACGGATGAAAAGGGCGAATCGCCCATCGATTGTAGCGTGGGAAACGGCAACAACCTCGCCCGCGCGATCATTCAGTGGGCGCGCCGCCTGCCCTTTATCGACCGCACGCGCCTGCACATCGACGGCGGCAGCCAGGGTGGCTACATGGCCCTTGCCATGAGCGCCGACCTGTTTCCCGTCACCTCGACGACCGCGGACGTGCCCGTCGTCAACTGGGCCTACAATCTCAGCTACTTCGAAGCGAACAAAGGGCCCATGCGCTATCCCGCGAAGATGGACGAATCGCCGCTGCCCATTCTGGCGTCGGTAACCATGCTGGCCGACTGGTCGTACCGGTATTTTCCGAACGATCTCTCGAACGATGCGTGGTACTACGTGAGCCCGATCTCCCATGTGGACCGCATCGCGAACCCGGTGCTGGTCATGAGCGCCACGGGTGACATGCTTGTGCCCATCGAGCAGATGACGCGCCAGCACGTGCGCGCCTTCGAGCCTGCGCGCTTCCCCGAGGGCTACCGGCGCGATCTTGATTCGCTGACCTTGTGCGACAAGGCGCGCGTGACCTTCGAGGAAGTGCTGCCGCCGGAGCGGGTTTTCACACGCGTCATGCCGCTACAGGAGGACAGCTTCGAACTTACGCTCGACATGTTCAAGGACAGCGGGAACAAGCCCAAGCGCCGGCCCGGCAACGAAGACAGGCCCTGGAGCCCGGACCACCAATGGTCGCTGCTCTATCTCGACGAGGGCGGCCCCGCGCCGCAGGCGGGCCACACCACTTTCGAGTGGGACCTGACCCCCGACAGCTTCGTGGAGCATTACCAGCGAGCCGCGCCCTCCCCCGGCATCCTCAACGCGGCCAAACTCGAACATCTCATGCGGCGTTACAGGGGGGAACTGGCGAATCTGCCCGTGTTGCGAACGGGCAAGCCCGCGAACCGGTTGAATTACCCCGTGGTCGAGCAACGCGACGTGATCACCGGCCTGCTCGATTACGCGGATCTCGGGCCGGAACACACGGCGCGGCTCGAATCGTTGTATCTCGAATGCCCGGTCAAACCATTTGGCGATTCGTTGAACATCGGCGCGCTGCGCCAGCAAGCCGCGGCGTCAAGAGGGGCGCGCGAGGCCGCATGACGGCGGGAGAGACCATCGATGAAATCAGGCATACGCGCGGTCGCCTTGTTCGCCGCGCTTTTCGAATGCGCGGCCATCGGCGCGCAGGGAACCGGTGACGTGGCGCATTCCGGCACATTCACGGTGTCGGGACTGCGTTGCGTCATCGGCGACAACGCGGCGGCGGAGCCGCACCGCGCCGGATACAACGGTGTCTTCGCGATCACCGCCCCCAACCGGGAGGAATCGCCCTTCGTGCCGCAATACGCCGGACTGAATCTCGAACATTACTTTGATGCGCGGCCCCGTCCGCCGGAAGCGGAGATATTCTTCGAGCCGCGGCACGCGGCAATGACCTTCACGCGCATCAGCGAAACGGTGGCGGAATTGCATCAGCCGCGAACTCCGCATTTTGGCGTGGAAAGCTGGACCCGCTTCGAACTCAAAGAGCCGTACTACGTCGACCTGCATTTTCGGTGCGTGCCGCGTGAAGACGTGTTCGAGGGCGGTTTTCTCGGCGTGTTCTGGGCGTCGTATATCAATGCGCCGCTTGACAAGAGCATGTACCTGCGCGGCGCCTGTCAGGAAGGCGGCAAGACGGTCTGGGTTCAGCACTGCACGCCGCAACACGACCGTGACAGCACGGTGCGCCGCGTGGATGACGCGCTCGAACTGCCTTTCGCGGAACCCGGGAGCACGCTCTACGCCTCGTTTTCGCCGCTGCGCTATGCGGAGCCGTTTTTCTACGGCCGCGTGGGGGACAGCGTGCTTGTTTACATCTTCCAGCCAGGACCGGTCATCCGGTTTGCCCATTCGCCTTCCGGCGGCGGGGCCACCCCCGATGGCTCGGACACCAATCCCGCGTGGGACTTTCAGTTGATTGTGCCGCAACCGGAAATCGGGCATGAGTATGAGATGCGCATGCGGCTTGTCTTCAAACCCTGGGCAGGCCGCGGCGACGTCCTCGCGGAAGTGGGGCGCTATCTCGAAGAGTCACGGCAACCTTGAAAACATGGGAAGAAAGATGTTGCCAACCCTGAAACGCGCACGCCGCACGCGCGAGGGACGCCGTCCGTGTTGAAGGAGGCGCGCGAGTTCCGGCGCGCCCTGCTGGCCTGGTACCGGCGCGAAGCGCGGGACCTGCCCTGGCGGCGCAGCCGCGACCCGTATCACGTCTGGCTCTCGGAAATATTGCTGCAGCAGACGCGCGTGGACCAGGCCCTCCCTTACTACCTGCGTTTTCTGGAGGCCTTTCCCTCGGTGCATGCGCTGGCCGCCGCGCCGCCGGACCGTGTTCTCAAGCTTTGGGAAGGTCTCGGTTACTACACGCGTGCACGCAATCTCCACCGCGCCGCGAAGGTTATCGCCAGACAATACGGCGGGCAATTCCCGCGGTCGCCCGAGCTGCTGCAATTACTGCCCGGCGTCGGCCCGTACACGGCCTGTGCGGTGGCCAGCATCGCGTTCGACCGCGCGGCGCCCGTCGTGGACGGTAACGTGAAGCGCGTGCTCGCGCGCTTGTACGACATCGAAGACGCGATGGACCGTCCCGCGACCGGACAGAAGCTCTGGACGCTGGCGGGCGGGCTCGTGCCGCGCACGGCGCCGGGCGATTTCAATCAAGCGATGATGGAACTGGGTGCGCGCGTATGCACGCCGAAACGGCCCGGCTGCGCGCTCTGCCCCGTGGCGGCATGCTGCCGCGCGCTCCGGGCGGGCACGGTGGAGTTGCGGCCCGTGCGCGGCGCGGACAAGGCCCGTCCGCACCACGAGGTCGTCGTCGCGGTTATTGCGCGGCAGGGCAAATTCCTGGTGGGGAAACGTCCGCCGGCAGGGCTGCTCGGCGGCCTGTGGGAGTTTCCCGGCGGCAAAGTGAACGCGGGCGAATCGCATGAGCAGGCGCTTCTGCGCGAGTGCCGCGAAGAACTGGGGATCGAAGTCAGGCCCGGCGGCCTGATTGCCTGCGTACGGCACGCCTACACCCATTTCCGCGTCACGCTAAATGTGTACCGCTGCGCGCTGGTCTCGGGCAGACCGCATCCCAGAAGTCACACCGAACTGCGCTGGGTGCGGTCTGCTGAGTTTTCGGAACTGGCGTTTCCCAAGGCCAATCACAAGTTCCTGCACCTGCTCTGAGAGCGCCGCGTGTTTTTCCTGACCGTGCGGTGCCCGCGTGTCCTTGTGCTGTTCCCAAACAACAAGCCACGGCAACCGGACGCGCAGCGTCCGGTTGCCGCGACTGCAAAGGCCAACAAAACCGGTCAGATTACAGGCCCGAAGCGTCCAGCCCCGTAATCTTCATTTCACCGTTGCGATCCTGGAACACAAGTTCAAATGTGACCGAGCCGAACGCGCCCGAGAGTTCGACCGGGTAGACAATGATTTCCTCGCCGTCGACCTCCGCCTCTGCATCCTCAACGCTGGTTTCGAGGTCTTCCAGGTAGCCCATATCGACCGCCTGACCGATGAAGTCCTGAATGCCTGATTTGTCGCCGTATTCGTAATGCTCGAAATCATCGGCGAAGCAGGCCATGGTCTTGTCCATGTCCTG
>JAGMZX010000033.1:32280-44710 GCA_018005585.1 Candidatus Hydrogenedentota bacterium
TCATCCAGCCCCTGGAGCTTGTCCAGCAGCGCGCTGATTTCACTTTCCGCGGCGCCGCTGTCGACGGCAGCGGTGAGCTTGTCCTTCGTCTCGGCGCGCTGACTCTGCAGCGAGGCCAGTTCCTTCTGATACTTGCTGAATTCATCGAGCAGGATCGTCATCTCCTCGCCGGCCAGCCCAAGCTTGTCCGCCAAGTCCAGCACGAGCGCCTTGCCCACGAGCGCCTTCATCTTGGCGTTCGGGCACGCGCCGCAGCACTGCCCGTACGCGGACGCGCCGCACAGCATGGCCGCCAGAACCACTATCGCCGTCAACCTCGTTACACGCTTCATGACCGTCATTCCTCCTGTGTTCGATTTTCATTTCACGTCTGTGAATACCCCGCCGCACACTCAGATCCTGCGGCGCGCGCGAAGCGCGGACCCTCTACACTACCGGAGCCATGCGCCGGGCGTCAATACGCCCGCGGCATTTCACAGGCACGGGGCACGGACTTAGACCGCGCGTGCCGCCGAAAGGTTTTGGCATTGGGCTCGGGCGTGAAATGCCGCGCTGTCTGCGTCTCGCGAGGCTGCGCTCACGTTCCGCGCAAGCGCGCGAGGAAGTCCCGGTCACTCCGTTCCTTCACCGTGCGCCGGTCCAGCCCGAGCCGGCGCGCGGTTTCCACATAGCTTCCCGTTTGGGCGTACACGAGCGCGCAATAACGCCCCATCAACTGGTCCGCCGTGAGTGTGCCCTCCCTCACGGCATCCAGGAACGCCTCGCGTGGAGCAGGGGAAGACGGGCACACGCGCGCCGGTTCGTAGCTCCTTCGGATAACGAAATTACGCACGCACTGTTCCAGTTCGCGCACGTTGCCCGGCCATGGGTAGTCCGGGCCGAGATGGGCGTGGATCCAACGTTCCACTTCGTCCGCGAGGGAATCCGCCTCTTCCAGACCCGCCACGCGGCGCGCGAGGAACAGGAGCAGGTTGCGCAATTGCTCGGGGGATCCGGCTATCTGCTCCTTGAGCGGCGGCGTCACGATGATGTCCGAGCAGAGCCGGTAATACAGGTCCTGCCGGAACCGCCCTGCCTGCATTTCCGCGGCCGGGCTGCGGTTGGTCGCCGCGATCACTTTGCCTTTGAAGCGCCGGTCCGTCAGGTCGCCGATCCGCTGGAACACGCGCGTCTGCAACACGCGCAGCAGCTTCACCTGGATTGCCGGGTCCAGGTCGCCAATCTCGTCCAGGAAGACCGCGCTGTCCTCGGGGCACACCTCAAAGAAACCCTCCCGGTCCGCGAGGGCGCCCGTGAACGCGCCTTTCCTGTGGCCAAACATTTCCGACTCGATCAGCGTGGGCGAGAGCGCCGACAGGTTGATCGGATAGAAGCAACGGGCGGCATGCGTGGCGAAGCGCTTGCGCTTCGCGTCGAACGGGATGTACCGCGACAGCGCGATGGCGCGCGCCACGAGTTCCTTGCCGGTGCCCGACGGCCCCGTGATCAGCGTGGCGATGTCGCCCATGCGCTGGTACAGCGCGCGCCGGTACCGGCGCATGTCACACGTGAAGATGGATTGCCATACGGCCGCGCGCAGCCGCGCGGACACCATCGAGCCGCCAATGATGTTGTCGTAGATGGTGTGCCAGGCCCGCCGCAATTGGAAGAAGCACGCGAATACGTGTTCGGTTTCCCCCAGCGCGGACGCGACGCCCGCAACCCCAAGGTAATGTGCCGTGTCCCTGCAAAACTGGCTGTAAAGGCCCGCCACGGCGGTGTCCGTGGCTTTGCCTTGCTCCGTATCGATGACCAGCTCAAAGAACGGCTGCGTGTACTTGTTGAAAAGGTAATAGAACACCGTGTCCTGGTACAAGACCTGCTCGGCATCACACAGCCGTTCGCCCGCCACGAGACGCTCGCGCGCAGTGTCCGCCAGCGTATGTGCGCGCTCGGTCAGCAGCCTGAGATTCGGCCGCTCTTCCACTTCCTCGGCGTGTTTGTGCCATGTCCCGTCCGTTTCGACGAACGCATCGCCAAGGACGGCCCGTTCCTGCGCGATGCGCTCAGGCAGGAACGGATTGCAGTAGCTCAACCCGGCCAAGGCCTCCACGCATGGTCTTTCCGTATCCCGAAACAGCGCCATTATGTGTTCATTTCATACAAAAAATGTATATAGCTTATACATCATATGAACAGATGAATGCAAGCGCCATTCTGAGCACGAAGAACGGTTAAGTTGTAAATCGCTGCAATATAAGATCTTACGGTATTACGTCTGTCTGGCGCGGCGATTGCTTTGGTCTTCCTGGAATCAATACAAGGAGACAAAGCCCATGAAAGGCCAGACATTTCTCGCGCAAGTGCTGCACGAATCACCGTTCTCCAGATTGCACCCGAAAGTGGCGGCGTTCCTTAAAGGCTATCTCGACCATGAAAAAGTGGTGACCTTTCGCGGCAAATACATGGTAAACACGAATTTCCCGCCCTATCCCAGTCCCGCGTTCGACAACATGGCGGCGCAGTTCAACGTCATCGGCGACGTTTCCGCGCGAAGTCTGTTCTCGGTGACGCTCGCGGTGACGAACCGGTGCCCATACAACTGCTGGCACTGCTACAACGCGGGGCGGGTTTGCCGGGATGTGCCGCTGACCGTGCTTCGGGAAGTGGTGCGCCAACTGTGCGAATTGAACGTCGTTAACGTGACGCTGACCGGCGGCGAGCCGCTGTTGCGCGCGGACCTGGAAGAAATCGCGCATGCGTTCAGCGAGAAGTCGTTCTTGAATCTGAACACCACAGGTTCCGGCCTGACGCCGCAGCGCGCGGAATCGCTGCGTAAGAACGGCCTGTTCTCCGTGGGGGTGAGCCTGGATTCCACGATTCCTGCCGAGCACGACCGGCTTCGGGGCCGCGAAGGCGCCCACACAACGGCCGTCGATGCGCTGAAGACGGCCGCAGAGGCCGGGTTGTATCCGTACATTATCGCCGTGGCCACGCGCCAGTTTCTGAAACGCGAGCGGTTCGAGACATTCATGCGGTTTGCCGCGGCGTGCGGCGCTGTGGAGGTGCACCTGCTCGAGCCGGGCGCAATTGGGAAACTCACGGGCCGCACGGATGTCTTGCTCTCTCCTAAGGAACGGCAACAGATTCTGGCCTACCAGCACGAAGCGGCCGAGCGCGACGACCTGCCCATCCTGTCCAGTTTCACCTACATCGAGTCACCCGATGCGTTCGGCTGCGGCGCTGGCTTGACGCATCTCTACATCGACGGCAGCGGCGAGGTGTGTCCCTGCAATCTCGTGCCGTTGTCCTTCGGCAATATCACCCGTGAACCGCTGCCGCAGATTCTAGACCGCATGGGCGAGCATTTCCGCAAGCCGCGGACCTGCTGCGCGGGCAAGACGCTTGCGCGTCATTGCGGTGGCGACCGTCTCCCCCTGAGTCCGGAGGCTTCCGATGCGGTGTGCCGGCAACACCTGCCCAAACGTCATGCCACGCCGCGGTTCTTCCAGGTGCGCGGCGCGGCGCAAGGTGACGTGGGCGCCGAGGAGTTGAAGACCGCCTACGACCGTATCCATGGATCCTACGATGCGTTCTGGGTCGTCGAGGCGGGTAAACCGGTCCGTGAAATCGTGGACCGGCTGCCGCTGCGGGGCCGCCAGCGCGTATTCGAGGCGGGATGCGGCACCGGCTTCGCCACCGTGATGCTGGCGGAGCGGCTGGGGGCGCACGGCGAAATCGTTGCGGCGGACCTCTCGAAGGGCATGCTTGCGGAAGCCCGTGCACACGCCCGTTCGGCGGGCCTGACGAATGTGCGGTTTGTTGCGGGCGACGCGCTCGAACTGCTCTCCGCGGCCGGCCAGTTCGACACCATCTTCTCGAGCTGGGTCCTGGGCTATATCCCCTTGGCCCCATTCTTCGGGCGGGCGCGCGGCGCGCTGGCGCCCGGAGGCCGGCTCGCGTTCGTCGTGCACAAGGAAAACTCGCCGAAGGAACCGCTCGACATCTTCTGGGACATCGTGGCCGATGACCCATCGGTCCTGGAGAAACGCGTAGCCTTCGATTTTCCGCGGGACAGGGACCACCTGCGGAATGCACTGCTGGAAGCGGGACTGACGCCGGAACGGCTCTGGGACGGCCAGATTACCTTCCGTTACGGCACCCCGGAAAAGGTGCTGGAGCACCTGCTGAAGTCCGGAGCCGGCACCGCTTTCTACGACGCCGTCGATCCCGCGCGACGCAAGGCCCTCGAGCAACGATTTCTCGACACCCTCCGCGCGCGGCACGCCGGGGCAACGGGATACCCGGTGGTTCATGAATACATTTCCTGCATCGCCCGCCAGATGTAAACACAAATGGACCGAGAAGGGAATACACACCATGCGACTCTATCTTGTCAATCCTTCCAACCCAGTGGTCAGTATCGTGCGACTCAAGGAGAGCCCCTGGAACCGCTATCGCGTGTGGCAGCCGCTGAGCCTCATGGCCCTCGCGGGCCTGACTCCCCGCAATTGGGAAGTCACCATAATCGACGAGAACCTGGGCACAGCGGACTACGCGTCGATGCCCGCGCCGGACCTTGTGGGCGTTACCGCCTTCACTTCCCAAGCCAACCGCGCCTACGAAGTGGCTTCCTGCTTCCGGAGCAAAGGCGTGCCCGTCGTCATGGGCGGGATTCACGCCTCCACGTGCGCGGACGAGGCGCTGGCGCACGTGGATGCGGTTGTCACCGGAGAAGCCGAGGGCATCTGGCCGCAGGTGCTCGACGACGTTATCCAAGGCAACTTGAAACGCCTGTATGCCGGCGGATTCGCCGATATGGGCGGCGCGCCGTTTCCGCGTCACGACCTGTTGCCCCGCAGATACGCCATGGGCGCGATTCAGACCACACGGGGGTGTCCGCTGAATTGCGGCTTCTGCAGCGTGACGTCGTTCAACGGCGCCCGTTACCGGCAGCGGCCCATTGCCGACGTGGTGCGTGAATTCCAGTCGATTCCCGAGCAGCGTGTCCTCGTGGTGGACGACAACCTCATCGGGACGCGCCCGGAACATGTTACTCGCGCGAAGGAACTCTTCCGCGCGATGATTCATGCCGGTCTGCGAAAAAAATGGATGGCCCAGGTGACCATCGATTTTGCCGACGATGCCGAACTGCTCGCCTTGGCCCATCAAGCGGGTTGCGTGGGCGTCTTTGTCGGGTTTGAATCCACGGTTCCGGGGGACCTCCTGAGTGTGGGCCGGAAATTCCAGCTGCTGGAGAGCCGCGATTACCGGGACTCCGTCCGGCGCATTCAAAGGCACAGAATCCTCGTGGCGGGTTCCTTCATTCTTGGTTTCGACACCGATGAGCCTGGCATCGGCAAACGCATCGCGGAACTGGCTATCGCCTATGGCGTCGATGGTCTCAACGTGCTTTTTCTCACTCCCTTGCCCGGCACGCGCCTGTGGAAACAGATGCAGGCGGAAGGCCGGATCGCGCTCGACCGCTTCCCCGAAGACTGGAACTATTACACCCTAACCTATCCGGTCGTGCGGTTCAGACACTTGACGCGGGACGAGGCCATCAGCGAAATGATGACGTGCAGCCGCACCTTCTACTCCATGCGGCATATCACGCACAGGGTGTTCAAGAGCCTATGCCAGGGACGCAACCCGCTCATCAGCCTCGCGGGCAATCTCTCTTACCGGGGCAATATCCGCTTGGACCGCGAGGCCTATACGGATTTCAAGCGTCAGCTCTCGTCCGGGCCCAGCGGCACGAGCGCAAGGTTGTCTTCGATGACCGCCTCGTTGCGCATGTCGGACTGAACCACAAGCGGCCAATGGGTGAGGTTGTCCGTGATGACCGCGCCGCGCAGGTCCGGGCCGAGATAGAACTGCGGCTTGTGGTCGCGAAACTCGCAGCCGCGCACGAGGACCGAGCCGCTCAACGCGGCGATGCAGGGTTCGCGCTGCGCGCGCTGTTCCGGTGTCAACTCGCGATTCTCCGGCCATTCGCCGAACGTGCAGTTCGAGAACGCGACCATGCCGATGGGGTCGCCCTCGATAATCGCGCACCGGTCCGTTGGCCCCCAGAACCCGCAATTGTTGAAGCGCACCGAGCCGCGGTTCGCCGGGGCGACACGCACCATCAGCGACCGGGGCGGGTCGAGCAGCGCATAGCCGCCATTGTTGATCAAGACGCCCCAGGTCGCGCACGCGTCCACATGCACGCACACGTGGCATCGCTCCGCGTTCATGCCGTTGAAATTGCCGTAGGTCACACCCGCTTCGGTGCGCACGAACTTGTAGCCGATGTCGTAGTTGAAACAGAACGTGTTCAGCGCGTATTGACCGTCGCTGCGCCCGAAAACAAAGCCCGTGCCGTTGTCCAGCTGCCAGCGCGACATCGGCGAATCGTAAGTCCACCATGGGTTCCAGTGCACGTTTTCCAGACGGCAGCAATCGTACGATTCGTCGACAAACAGGCCGATATGCAGCGGCTGACCGTACACGTTACGCACGTACTGACGCCCGCCCGGCCCCACCTTGACGCCGTTGTACGGGTTCAATAATTCGACGTCGATGACCGCCGGGTTACTCCCGCGCATCGCGACCGCGTAGGGGTACGGCGTGGGCGGTGGCTCGAGACCCTGGTCCGGGTAGTAAATGCACACGCCCTGCAACACTGAGTTCGTGTCGAGTTGGACGAACGGCGGGCCCTCTTCGCTCCCCGCGCCCCCGCGCGGCAAGAACACCGTGCCGAACTCCGGCAGTTCGTCGTTCTTGTCGCGAACGCCCGAGTGCGACGGCGCCCATGCAAAAACGCCGCGCAGGGTGACGTCCTTCGGCACCGAAAGCGACCCGTTGAAGCTGTACCGCCCCGTCGGCGCAAACACCACACCGCCCCGCGCTGCCGACGCCGCGTCCAGAGCCGCCTGGAAAGCTGCCGTATTGTCATACTCGCCGTCGCCCGCAGCCCCGAAGTCCAGAACATTCCACTGCGACGTACTCGCCTGGTCCGCTGCGCCCCGGTTCACGGGAGCCCCTGTTCGGCACGCGACAAGCCCTAGCGCCATCAAGAGTACAGCGGCAAGAGCTGGATACTCACGGCGGTTTCGGAACCGGCGGGTCTCGTCCCCCTGCGGCGGACCCGCTTGCGCCAGTCCCTGGTCGCGGGGGCTGTCCCCGCCCGTATCCCCGTGGTCCCTTTGTTCCTTTTTGTCCTGTCCGAGGCGCATTTCCTTTCCCTTCCATGTGTTGTCTCGCGCACATTCCTCTTGACAGTCCGGCGCGCCAAGCGTAGAATACAATAAGGAATGACGAAGGGCAAATAGTATATCATTTGCCCACATTTTGTAATGCATATGGCAGGGCTTGCGTAATGTCTACCCCATGTCTGGTGCATGTGCGTGTGTGGGGCGCTCGGGACGTGTGTCTCTTGACGCTCGCCTTACTCGTTGCAGGTGCCGCCGCCGCGGTTCCGGCGTGTCCCACCATAGACACATTCGACGCGGAGGGGCGGGCGCTCTATACGGCGGTGTTGCGTTCGTGGGACGTCTCTGATATCGACGAGAATGGGATGGCCGACAGTTGGGAGGTAGCAGTGCTGGCGGAGGTGCTCTGCCGGGAGTCGCATCCGCTGAACAGCGAGGTGCGCGGGTGGTTCGACTCCATGCTCTCCACCCTTCGCATGGACCCGGCTTATGGAGTACTCGGCCTTTCCCGATACGAGAACGCCATTGTGGCGCTGATCCTGTTGAGCTGGCCCATGCGCGACACGATCACGGAATCTCTCTATCTCGCGCAGGATTTCTATGCGCCATACATACATCTTGCTTCGGGCATGTTGCCCTTCTCCGCCCAGGGCGACCCGGACGTCGACGGCTTGAACAACAAGGCGGAGTACGACGCCGTCATGGAAGTATTCGGGTCGCGCGCGACGTACGTCTGGGCCGCGCTGACGGCGCGCGGCGTCGAATCAGATTTCGCCGCCTCGCTGAAATACCTGTATGAACTGGAAATCCCCGCGGTAGGCTGCCTGCTGTGCGAGGACATCTGGACCGCCGACCTGGACCAGAACGATATCGTCGATTACGCGCACGCAATCCTCGTGGACCAGGTGCTCGCGTTTGTGGACCGGCCCCACTATGCGGATGTGGCCGCGGTCTACCTCTACAACAAGAATGTCGTCAGCTATTATGTTGACAAGTTGCCCGACCTGTATTGGTACATTGTGGACAAGAGCAAGGTGGTCAAGGCGTTGACCGGCGTGGCAACTATCGGCGATCCCGCTGACCTCGCGTTTATCAAGGCCGTCTTCTCGAACACGACGCTGACCGGTGGTTCGCCCATCGAGGTGGACCTCAGCCTGTTCAGCACCGCCGCGCGGCCGTACACCGGCGCGAAAGGCGACGCCGATGATGATGGCGTGTGCAATCTCGCCGAGTACAACGCGGTCTCGCACGATTATGCCGGGTTCCTCCTGTTTGCGGCGAACGCGATTAACGCAAGCGCTACGGCGGACGGCGGGGGCTGTGAAGGGCTCGAAGACAACAACGGAGAAGAGCCGGGCGCCTGTCCGTGCTTGGAGACTATCGACGCCGAAGGCGCCCAGCTCTACACGGTTCTCGGCGAGGACTGGGCTACCGCCGACCTCGACGAAAACGGCATGGCCGACAGCTGGGAAGCGGCTCTGACCGCCGACGTTCTGTGCGATTCCGCGTTTCCGCCTTTCTACATGGGCGCGCGAAAGAAATACACCGGCAACCTGCAGCGGCTCGAGGCGGACGGGCAGGCCGCGCTTGTCGCGTCCGTGAAGCACGTGCTCGCCGCGCTGATGACGACCAGCGGCAAGTTCTGCGAGATGTTCAAGGACGACTTCAACCTGACCGGCTATTACTTCCCATACAAGGAGCCGCCGGTTACGGGCGCCGAGATGCTCGCGGGCGGCGGCGACCCTGATGGCGACACGCTTACGAACAAGGTCGAATACGGGCAAGTCGTTGCGCAGGACGGCGACCGCGCCGCCTATGTCTATGCGGCCAAGCACCCGCTCGGCGGCACGGAAGTGGACCGTTGCATCGGGCTGTGCGAACCCGCTGACGGACCTTGCGCCGCGCACGATTTCGACGCGTACATGGCTTCCGTCGACGCTGCGTTGGCCATGTTCCGCGACCAGCTGGGCGGCTACAGCTTCGACCCCGGCGTCGCGGACATCAACGGCGGCATCGACGCGGAGAATCACGTGCTGCCGAACGGCATTCTCGACAGCGATGAATTCGCCCTGATCAATCACTTCTTGACACGAAATCTCGACTTGAGCGCGCCGGGAGGACCTACGTCCGCGCAGGTCTGCGCCGCCTGGGAGCAGAACCGCGCGCAGATGTTCGCGGACCTCGGCGGCACGGGCGGACTCCTGAATCTCATGGCGCCGACGCTCCATTACGTGCTGGCGGCGTACATGCTCATCGGGGACGAGGGTTCCATCGCGGTCCCGGTCACCGCGCTGACTCTCGCGGCCAATTACGACGAGATTGACCTCGGCGTGACCGTTCCAAACGTAACGAACTACACCCTGATGCCGGAAGTATTCGGTCCTGCGGGAGATCCGGACGCCGACGGGTATCTCAACCTTGAAGAGTATCAGTGTTTCCGCGGCCGGAGCCGTTGCTGTTATGTGTTAGGTGCGGCCGATTCGGCGATGGTGCCTGCGCCGGGGCAGTGCCTCTATCCTGGTGGCGAGGGCGAAGGGGAAGGGGAAGGCGAGGGGGAAGGCGAGGGCGAGGGGGAAGACGAAGGCGAAGGCGAGGGCGAAGAGCCGCCGCCGTTTGATGGGTGCAACGTTGCGTTTTGCGAACGGGATTGCGTCTATGCGGAGGGTGTCGATGCGGGATTTGCGGCCGCGTTGGTGGTCATCTACGAGAATCCGCTGCTGGACGAGGACCCGGTCACCGCTGACCTCGATGAAAACGGCCTGGTAGACACCGTGCACGCGCGGCTCGTCGACGCCGTGCTGGCCGACCCCGGCGATATGAATTATTGCTGTGTCCGGCTGCCCTACGAATATAATCTGGTTGAGGCAAACGCCTATGCGGACGCTGTTGAAGCTGCACAGCCGCTGCTGTTCAACCTCATTCCGCGCGAAGCAATGGTCAATGCTATCGCGGGCCTCATGACGCTCGGCGAAGCCGCTTCGATCGCGATCATCTCTGACGCCTTGAACGACGCGCCGATCGAATTGCCGTATCTGGATGTGAACGTCTTTGACCGTGCGGCAGAGCAGTACCTGGCCTCAAACGGCGACGCGGACCTCGACGGCGTATGCAACCTCGGGGAGTACAACGCGGCGGCGGGTGACTTCGACGCCTTCGTCGCGGCGGTACGGAATCCGCAGACGGCCGCGGACGGCGGCGGCTGCCCGCCTTGCGAAGGTGAGGGGGAGGGCGAAGGGGAGGGCGAGGGGGAAGGCGAAGGGGAAGGCGAGGGGGAGGGCGAAGGTGAAGGCGAAGGAGAAGGCGAAGGCGAAGGCGAAGGAGAAGGCGAGGTGCCGCCGCCTTGCCTGGAATTCGCGTGTGAGGAAACACCGCAGGCCTTTGTCGACTTCGACCAACTCGAATCCCACATTGCCGTACCTTATGCGGGCGTCATCACGGATGTGAACGTCACGCTGGACATCACGCACGGGGCCGCGGGCGACCTCGTTATTTGGCTCAAGGCGCCGTCGGGCGCTTCCGTGTTTCTCGTGTCGCAGTTGGGCGGTGCGCAACCTGGTTTTGTCGGAACGACCTTCGATGACGAAGCGTCCTTGTCGATCCTTTTCGCCGACCCGCCTTACACCGGGGCCTTTGTGCCCATTGGCCCCTTGTCGACGTTTGACGGCTCGTATACGCAGGGCACGTGGACCCTCTTCATCTACGACGCCGAGGCCGGGAACGTGGGTACGCTGAATGGATGGCATCTGACGTTCAACGATTCGTGCGGTACTCCAGGAGAAGGAGAGGGAGAAGGAGAGGGAGAAGGTGAAGGTGAAGGTGAATATGAGGGGGAAGAAGGCGCGGGTCCCTCGAACCACTCAGCGGACCAGGACGGCAACTTCCAGATTGACTTGTCGGAGCTGTTGCGCGTTATTCAGCTCTACAACAGCCTGGCCTATTCCTGCGCCGCGACGGAAACAGCCACCGAGGATGGCTTTCAGCCAGGTCCGGGAAGCCACGCATGCCGGCCCCATTCGAGCGATTACAGCGGGGGTGCCGATTGGACCATCAGCTTGTCCGAGTTGTTGCGCCTGATTCAATTCTACAACTCTGGCGGCTATCATCCTTGTGACGAAGGCGAAGACGGATTCTGTCCCGGATTATTGTGAACGCGGCTCGGGGGAATGCCCTGATAGCCGAAAACGAGCAGGATGGCGCTTGTGAAAGTGTTGCATACGGATACGATGCGTAGGGCAGGCCTCGTACTGTGTCTCATCGGCTTGGGCGCGGGGGCGCATGCCGTGCCGCGCATCCTGATCGTCGGCGACAGTTGGGCCGTTACTGTCTGGGCGGGGCGCGCCATTGACCAGGTCCTGCAGGAATACGGGATTAACGACGTCGAGTCCGTCGGAGACCTGACCGCGCGCGGTGGCAGCACCGCTGAGGACTGGACCGCGCCCGATTGGCTCGCGGCAATCACGCAGCAACTGAACGCGTACCCAACCATTGACACGGTTCACCTGATCATCGGCGGCAATGACGTTCTCAGCAAGATCAAGACCACCAACGTATTTACAGGCTGGCCCGCCCTCCTGCGCGAGAGCTGGTGGCAGGAAATCCAGAACAACGTACAGGTCATCGTCAATTATTGCCTCATGCACCCGCAGGTCAAACATGTGGTCATCTCCGATTACGATTACCTAAACCGCGCCACGGTTCAGGTGATTTACTGGATATTGGGCCAGACCTTCGATTTCGGCGGCATGACACAGGGCCAGGTGAACACCGCTTTTATCGAAGTGGGACTCAAGAAGCTGGCTGTCGCGCAACGTACGCCCGGCTGCTATTACGTGCAGAATTTCGGCCTGCTTCAGTATCACCACAATACGCCCGCGGGCGCGCCCCATCCCGGCGTATATCCGGACTACAGCCCCTATCCCGGCGGCAACAGTGACTATCCCATGCCCGACGCGGCCTTTGATACGATCCAGATTGGCCCCTTTTCCCTTCCCGGAGACGGGATACATCCCAGCGTCGAAGCACACAAGGTGATGGTGCGCAATGCGGTCGAACAGTTCTACTTGGACTGGTACGGCGGCGGCGAGGGTGAAGGCGAGGGTGAAGGCGAAGGGGAAGGCGAGGGGGAAGGCGAGGGCGAAGGGGAAGGAGAAGGAGAAGGCGAGGGCGAGGGAGAAGGCGAAGGCGAAGGAGAAGGAGAAGGAGAAGGAGAAGGCGAGGGTGAAGGCGAGGGCGAGGGTGAAGGCGAGGGTGAAGGC
>JAGMZX010000034.1:0-24486 GCA_018005585.1 Candidatus Hydrogenedentota bacterium
CCCCTCACCTTCACCTTCACCCTCGCCTTCGCCTTCACCTTCCCCTTCACCTTCCCCTTCACCTTCCCCTTCGCCTTCACCTTCACCCTCGCCTTCGCCCTCGCCTTCGCCTTCGCCTTCACCTTCACCCTCGCCTTCGCCCTCGCCTTCTCCTTCACCTTCCCCCTCGCCTTCGCCCTCGCCTTCACCCTCAGCCGAACCTAACTGTAGGCACAAGCCCCAGCTCAGAAGCGTGCCCGTGTCGCCGAACGCGTCATCCAGAATGGACAGTGTCCACGTACCTTCGGCGGATTCGCCGTCGATGTCGCTCAGGGCGCCCTGCGGTTGAAAACGCCCTGTGAAAGGAGGCGATGCAAAGATGATTGAGCCGGGGGCCTCGTCATCGAAGATAGTACCGGTGTAATTGTCACCGGAACCGCCCAGGTTCAAGAACAACAGGACTGTCGTGCCGCTGGGGGATTCGACCACGGCGGATATATCGCCCGTATAGGTGTGTGCGATGTCCAGGTGTACGTCCACATCCTCAATCGTGGCCGCGCCGGCAATCTGCAGTGTCGAAACGGTATACGCATTGTCCGCGATAGACTTGGGCACATCGATGCTCTCGTAAGCCGTGCAAGACGGCGCGCCTTCACCCTCCCCTTCGCCTTCCCCCTCTCCCTCTCCTTCTCCCTCCCCGGGGGGCGCGAGCGCGATATCCAGGCGTGTAGCGGGTCCAGCCGCCACGACCACAGGGCTTATGGTCTGGGGTGCGTAGCCCGGCGCGGAAATCGTGACGACGTAACTGCCTGGCAGCAGCATACGGTGGTAGTCACCCACATCCGGGTCAGTATACACGGGGTGCGCTATGCCGCCTGTTTCGATCTTTGCGTAGAGCGGCGCGCCCGTTTCCGCATCGGTGACGACGCCGCGAACGCCCCGGAGCGACTGCTCGAGATACGTGAGCATCGATTCCTTGTTGTTCGCCCAATAAGTTGGCAGCGTCGACTGGTTGGGCCGCTTCGAATTGGACAACTCGATCGTGACCTCGTTGCAACTCACGTAGCGGTAATTCCAGTCCTGCATGCCGCCGTAGACTGTGTACCACGCCGACCCGTTCGTGATGCCGTGATAAAACTCCGAACTGTTCCACATCGGCGAGTTGTAATACGAGTACCGCTCGGAAATGTAGATGAACAGGCTGTCGTCGGGGCAGGCGTCATACGTGTTTGGCGGGGCGTCGCCCTCATCGTAAGGATAGTTGACCAACAGCGCGCCGCCGTGGAGATTCGCCGATTGCGTAAAGCTGTGCGCCGCGGTCCACTCCATAACCCGCTGCACTTCGGTAGGGCGTCCTGCCGTGTCGAGCGGGTCGCCGTCGTAGATGTTGCCATCCGCACCGTCGGCCACGTAACTGGGGAAATTCCGGTTCAGGTCGTAGCCCTGCGCGTTGTAGCGCGTCCCCGCGACATGCCCGTCCGGATTCATCAGCGGCATGACCCAGATGGCCGTTTCATCAAGGAGCGCGGTGATGCGCTGACCTTCCGTCGTCGCCGCACCATAGGACGTCAGGAGCAGGTCGATGAAATACAGGCACATCTCCATGCCAAGCGGCTCGTCGCCGTGAATCGTCGAGACGTATTTGAATTCCGGCTCGTCCTCCTCGACATCCGGGTTGTCCGTGATAAGCAAGGCCCACAACCCCCGGCCCTGGTGAGAATTGCCCACGTTCACCAGCCGGCACACGCCGGGATGCGCGTCCGCATAGTCCTGGAGCATCGCGGCCATTTCCGAGTAGCTGTGATACGTGCCGAGAGCCTTGTCGAACACGCCGAAATCCGGCGGGTCCGGCTGATAGCCCGTAACCTTGTAGTCCACCCCCAGCCGGTCCAGCAGCCCGACTTCCGCATCCGTTGCGTAGACGCGCAGGACGCCGGGGCGCGGGCCGCGGTCCACGTCGAAATCGCCTTCCCGCAGCACGCGCAGCGTGCCGGCATTCAGAACCGGCACTTCAAGGACGGCAATCCGGCCCGGACGCGCCTTCGCGGCGCCCGCCTCCGCGCAACACACGACCGCCGCCAACGAGACAAGAAGAACGGCAAGACTTCTCACGGTGCCACACCTCTAGAACCAAGAGTACACCTGCATTATACCGGATTGGCTCCCGCTTTGGGTTACGGGGCTCTTGTCGCCGCGGCACGAAGCTTGCGCATATCCGCCCTTCCATGAGGCTGCCGGGAACATGGATTGGAATATGGGGGTTGCCAATATCCGGACCTGCGCATTGAGATCAGCCCAAATGACGCCGGATACAAACCCTTGGCGGGCGGTCGCGCGGGCCGTGCGCGACGCGTCCGGTGGGCGCCCGCGATGCCGTCGTTGACGTCCGGTTCGCTCTCGACCGCCCGCGCCTCGCGCCGTCATGCAAGCAGCTTGTTCAGGGTTCGCGCTACGCGCTCGATTGTCCGCTCGTCAATTCCATCGAACATGGGAAGCGCGATGGCGCGCGTGAACACATCGCGCGCATTGGGGCAGTCGTGCTGCCCCAGCCACGCGGCGCAATCGTCGGCAATCTCATGTTCGACTGCGGCGTCGATGCCGCGCAAGAGCAGTCCGCGCCGCACCGCCGCCGCCGGGCAGGGCAGCAACGCGACAAAAAAGTACCACGCGGACGTACAACCCGCGCGCACCCGTTGCACGCGAATATCCGGATGGAGCAGCGATGCGAGCAGTGCAGCGCGCTGGTTGCGCACAGCGATGCGCTCGTCAAGCGTGGCAAGCTTCTTGAGCGCAACGCGCGCCTGGACCGGCGCATAGCGCAGCAATGGCGGCGTGGCGTGCTGCCAGAGGCGGTACAGCCGGTGCATCAACGCGCGGCTGGCCGGGTTGGCGAGCAGGAACAGCAGCGGAAACGCCAAGCCGGTGGAAAACAGAATGCGTTCCAGCCGGATGATACGCAGTTTCCGCGGAACGTGCCCGGGATCGATGACCGCCCCGGCCACTCCGCGCCGGACATGGCCGGTCAGCGAGAAATCGCGGCTGACGGCAATCCCGCCGCCGTAGGAGTTGACCGGCTTCGTGATTTCGAGGCTGAAAAAGCCCGCATAACCCGCCCCGCCGGTCTGCAGGCCGTTGTCCGTCGCGCCGAGGGAATGGGCGCAATCCTCGATGACGGGGATACCGCGCGGTGCGGTCATCGCGGCTATGGCTCGCGCGTCGGCGGGCGCGCCGAACGCGTGCAGCACCAGAATGGCCTTGGTACGCGGCGTGATCCGGGCCTGCACCGCGGCCGGGGTGACGTTCAGAGTCGCGGGGTCGATATCCGCCGCGACGACGGTCGCGCCACACTGCTGGATCAGCGGGATCAACTCCGCCAGCGTGTAGGCGGGTATGACGACTTCGTCGCCCGGACCGACGCCCGCGTGTTCGAGGATCAGCCGCATGCCCTGGCGGCCGGAACTGACGGCCGCCGCGTCCGGCATGCCCACGTAACGGGCGATGGCCCGCTCCAGTTCCGCGACGGCCTCTTCCGCGCCCGGCGGGCCGGACCGCAGCCAGGCCGCGAGTTCCTCGGCCTCGCCGGCGTACATGTGCGCACGGCGTCTTGGAATCATAATTGATGTTTCCCGGGTCAAGAATCGATGTCCTTACAGGTCCGTGCAGAATCCGGGGCAGGGGACTCTCGCCGCAGATGCGCCCTATGGACGGGCAACAGGTGTGACGCGGCCGCCACGTTGCGCTCGGTCAGTCTCACTCGCCCCATGGCGCCGGACCAGCGCGCCCATGGCGCCGCGATACGTTATCCAGCGCGCCCGGCGGGGAGCAGCCTGTGCATCGGGCCACCCCAATTCCGGCTACACTGTATACCATGACCGCTGCCGCGCGCATCGTGCCGCTGAACACGCGGGTCATTGTGGTCCGTTGGGGCCGGCCCACAAGCTCGCCGCCTGGTCGAAGTAAAGCCAGCAGAAAACGAGCACCACAATCAGCACGATCACCCGGATGACGCAACGGACAAGGAGGCCCGGAGCCTTCAGCAAGAACACGCACGCGGCGTTGTACGCGATGTGCAGGACCATCGCGGCGAGCAGACAGCCCCACAGCGGCAGCCCGTACCCCAGGTACGCGACCACCACGATCATGGCGCCGGCGAGCCCAACGATGGCCGCGTCGAGCGGGCGGCCGGGGTCCAGGTTGCCGTGCAGCGCGTCGATGGCGACCTGAGGGATGTGAAACACGACAAACGGGATAACGCACCACACCAGCGCGGTAAGAAACGTGATGTGCGGCACGTTCAGCATTACCTCGGGTATCAGGCCCGCCCGGAATATGGCCAGCAGCAACACGCCATGAAACGAAATCTCCTCGGCAATCGGCAGCCAGAGCACGACGACGGCGTTGTGGCTTGCGTAAAGAAACAGCAGCAGCAGCATAATGATGACCGTGAGAAAAATGGCCAGCAAGCAGGGGATGTAGAGCCAAAGCACGCCCTGCGATGTCGCGCCGCCGAAAACTTCCGCCTTCAGCCCGCTTTCGGGAAACAACTCGTACAACACGAGCAGGACAATGTAGAGCAACACGATCGCGACGGCTGCCGCGACCGCCTGGAGCAGCCGGTAGTACACCTGGTGAAACATGGCGAACCCTCTCCTTCCGAATCCCCCTCAATGCGATGACCAACACGTCATCATGACTCGCACCGTCCGTCCGCTCCTGCGATCTTTCCCGCCGCGAAGGCAGCGTTATCCGTCGCGCCCGCAGCTTGGCTCGAGAAAGATCTTGCGCGGCGGCGCATTCGGCTCCTGGACGCGCCGCACGAGCGTCTCGACAGCGGTCCGCCCCATGACATACGACTGCTGCTGGAATGTCAAATCCGTGAGACGGGCATGTTCTCCGGTCAGTTCGCCGTCATCGACACAGGCGAGTTCGACGTCGCCCGGTACGGCGTAACCGAGCCGGTGCAGCTCTTGCGCCGCGAGTATCGCGATCCACGCTTCCGCGCAAAAGAAGGCCGTCGGCCGGCTCTTGTGCGCGACGACGCGGTGAATGGGAAAGGCGCGGATATCTTCGCGGGGCGAAAGCGCCGCCGTCAGTTCCTGATTGCGCTCGAGTCCGCCTTCGCGCAGCGCCCGCAGAAAACCCTCCAGCCGCTCCTCGGTCGCCGTGTTGACATAGTCGCTGCCGAAGAAGCCGATGGTATGGTGCCCGCGTTCGGTCAACGCCCGTGTGGCCACATAACCAATGGCCTCGTTGTTGCTGACGACAAAGTCGCAGTCCAGTTCGCGGTGGTAGCGGTCCAGCAGCACAAAGGGAAATCCCGCCTGCTGGTTTTCCCGCAGCGCTTCGATGGGGCCGCCGCCTTCTTCGTACAGCCAAAGCGCAACGCCCGCCAGCCCGCTGTGGCGGATGTCGCGCAGTAATTCCGCCTGGCTCTTGCCCACGCTGTCCATGAAATAGACGAGCGCATTGAAATTGCGCGACGACACCCCCTCGACAAAGCCATGAATGATCCGCTGCACGTGGCGGCTCAAGATCGGGGGGCACACCAGCGCCAACACGCGGTTCTCGCTCAAGTGCAACTGGCGCCGCCGCTGACTGAGCGGCGCGACAAACGAACCACGCCGCCGCGAGCGCACTATGTAGCCAGCCAGTTCCAGTTCCCGAAGCGCCTGACGCGTCGGGTTGCGGCTGACACCGTATTGCTCAGCCAGTTCCAGTTCAGACGGAATGCGCGCACCCTCGGCGAGCGTTCCGTTGTCTATAGCTTCCTTGAGTGCCTCGCGAATATGGATATACAATGGCTGTTTTGCCACTAAGAAAACACTCCTGACGTCCCAATAGGTGGCCAACCGATCCCCGTAAACAATAGCATGGCCCGCAGGGCGGGTTCACCGAAGAAAGGGACCACTCGGGCCGGGGCATTGCGCCATGGGTCCGCCGTTCACTCAGCGGGATAATTCGCCTCGATGTATCTTTGGATTTCCTCTTCCATGGCGACCACGACTTCGACACGACGGTTGGTGGTCCGTTCGATATCCTCAATGGCCACCAAGTCCAGCGGATTGCCCATCGCCACGACCAGCGTCTCGTTATCATGGATGCGCACGGGCACGCAGTGGCGCTGGCGGGCCAGCCGACCGTTGATCATGCGGGCAATCTCAGGGTCGATTTCCATGTCATCCAAATGAACGAAAGGTATGCCGCACTGCAGGGCGAGCGCCTGGGCCACGGCTTCTCCGCTTGTGTACCCTTTCTTCGCGAGGATGGCGCCCAGATGGGTGTAGGGGGTGCGTCGCTGTTCGTCGAGGGCCTCGTCCAACTGGTCCGCGGTAATCAATTCCGCATCAACCAGGATTTCGCCGATACTGCGCTTGTGTCCGTCGCGCAGACCGGCTGCCACTTGGCGAAGGCGGGCCACCTCTGATTGCTCCAGCCGGCGCACGGCGGGTCTCGGGGCGCTTCCACCGGACGGCGCGGTCTCCGCCGCGGCCCGTTCGCGCTGCCGCAACTGGTCACGCAATGCCTCATTTTCGCGCAATGCCTCGGCGAGTTGCTCCGCCAGCACGGATTTCGTGCCCCGCGACGTCTCTTGCCGCAGCCGCTCTTCGAGTTCCTGCACGCGCGTCCGTTCCGTTTCCGCCTCTCGCCGCAGCATCTCCGCTTCCGCGGCACTGACGCTTTCCTGCAGCGCGCGCTGGGACGCCTCCCACTCGCGTGTCCGTGCCTCAAGCGCTTCCCGCAGTTCCGCGGCCTCCGCCGCGCTGACACAATTCGCGAGATTCTCGCGGACCTCCGCCAATTCGCGCGTGCGCGCTTCCAGCGCCTGCTGCGCCTGCGCAAGCCGGGCCTCCTGACGACCTTGTTCGGCGGCAATGGCCGCCGCGTCCGGCGCTTCTTCGAGCCGGGCGCGGACTTGGCCCAACTCCTCGCGCACAACCGCGAGCTGCTGTTCGAGCGTGGCCACCTGGCCGCGCAGCGCTTCCGCCGTCTCATGCTCCGCAGTCACTTGCGCTTCGAGATTTCCGGCGCGTCCCCGCTCCGCTTCCGCCTCGGCCTTCGCGGCGTCCCGCTCGGCTTCAACCGCGGCGGTCCGCTCCTGCGCCTGCACGCCCAGTCCTTCCGCCACCCATGCGCTCAGCGCCTGGGACTGTTCCCGAAGCGCCGCCGTACTCTGGACGGTTTCATTCCGGAGGGTTTCCAGGTGTGCGTTCATCGCCTCCAGACCAGCCTTGGCCTGAGTGGCATCCCGCCCGAGCTCTTCGAGGGCGGTTTGGGCGCGCGCCAGGAACTCATTAAGCACGGCATCAAACTGGAGCAGCCGTTCTGGCTTATCGGCTTCATTCATGCGCCGTCTCCGAGTATGGTTTTCCTTCCATTGCAAGTATAAATAGTTTACCGCATACTGTCAAGATGAAAATAGTGCGCTTGCAGTCTCCAACCGTCGAAAGCACCAGGCTGGTGCAGAAGACTTAAAGGGAGCGCGCACAAACCTTGGGCAGGGCGTGCGCGCCCCCTTTGGGCAAGGGGGAGGCGCTTGGCAACACCTCCGTTACAAGAGGGGCGATTCAGGGCAAACTGAATCGCACCCTGGCAGGCAGACGTCTGTGCCGTCGGGAACTTCACGACGGCAGTTGTTTTGGCTTTAAGCAGTATCAATGCCAAGATAGGGCCGAAATGTGCTCGGGACGCGGTCCACGCTGCGTGTTCCAGCGCAGGCCGGGCGCTAATATGTCATAAGTACCTTTGAATGGAGGTGTTAGGAATAGTGATTGACAAGAATTTCTCTGGTGTGTGGGTTATTTATACAGGCACACCTTGGGACACTAAAGGGAAACAGGAACAGCTTACGTCCGCGTAGGTTCGTGGCAGCGCCGCATACCGTCCTGTAGGGACCGGCTGTTCAAGCGCGGTATTTTCGCGGGTCAATACCATGGGCGCAGACCCGGAGACCCATGATCCGTTCCGTGATGCCAAGCGTGCGCGCCGCTTTCGCCTTGTTGCCGCGCGCATCCTTGAGCGCTTCGATGATCATCTCGCGTTCGACCCGGGCAAGCGTCTCTTCGAGCGTGCCTTTCATGCGCGTGTCCGACGCCTCGGCGGTCTGCAGCGTGGGCGGCAGATGGTGCCCGTGGACCACGTCATCCTCGGTAAGGAGCACGGCGCGTTCAATCGTGTTCTCCAGTTCACGCACATTGCCGGGCCAGTGGTAGCTCATGAGCATGTCGATGGCCGGCGTCGAGATGCGCCGCACGTACTTGTGAAACTGTTTGCTGTATTTCTCGACGAAGAAATTCGCCAGTTCAAGAATATCGGTCTTGCGTTCGCGCAAGGGGGGAATGTGCATGGGAAAGACGTTCAGCCGGTAGTAGAGGTCTTGCCGGAACGCGCTCTCCTCCATCATCTTCTCGAGATCCCGGTTCGTGGCGGCGATGACGCGCACGTCCACCTTGATCGTTTCCGTGCCGCCTACCCGTTCGAACTCTCTCTCCTGCAGCACGCGCAGGAGCTTGACCTGCATCTGCGGGGTAAGGTCGCCAATCTCGTCCAGGAAGATCGTGCCGCCGTGCGCCAATTCAAAACGGCCTTTGCGCTGGCAGGTCGCGCCCGTGAACGCGCCCGCTTCATGGCCGAACAACTCGCTCTCAATAACAGACTCCGGCAACGCGGCCAGGTTGACGCGCACAAAGGATTTCGCGCCGCGCAGGCTGTTGTAATGCAGCGACTGCGCCACCAGTTCCTTGCCCACACCGCTTTCGCCCCGGACAATGACTGTCGCGTCGCTCTTGGCCACCTGCACAATCTGGTCAAAGACCCCCTGCATCGCATTGGACCGGCCGATCATGTTTGCGGGCCGGAACCGCTCGCGCAACTCCTTTTGCAGCCGCGTGTTTTCCTCGAGCAGGCGGCTGCGTTCCTGTTGCGCTTCCTGGCGCAGCCGCACCGCCCGCGCCAGCATCGACGCAATGATCGACAACAAACGAAAATCCTCTTCCAGCGACACGTCGTCCGAAAAAAGCCGGTCGGCGCTGAGCGCGCCGATCACCGCGTTTTCCAGCTTGACCGGCACGCAAATGAAAGAGATGGTCTCCTTGTCGAGCTCTTTGCGAGAGCCGGTGCGGTTCAGGAACAGGGGTTCCTGCGATACGCGCGGCACAACCATCGGCCGGCCCGTCTGCACCACCTTGCCCACCACGCCCTCGCCCCGCTTGTACCGGCCCCGCTCCAGTTCTTCGCCCGAGAGACCGTGCGCGACTTCGATATACAGTTCCCCCGTTTCACGGTCGACCAGTGTAATGGTGCCGCGCAGCATACCGGTATGCGCCGCTATGGCGCGCAAGACCGGAGCCAATTCCTCGCGTAAGTCGAGGCTGCGGTCCAAGGTCTGGCTGATCTCGAACAGCAATTGCAGTTCGGAGACTTCTTTACGCACTTGCGGCGCTGTGGTGGTGCCCATACGCATACTCCGCGACATAACCAGTCGCCAATAAGGCCGCCAGAAGGCTGAACTCACCTGGAAATGACGGAATTGTAGGATAATCTCCCCGCAGATATCAAATTCACCCCCTAACTTGGCACACAAAATGCCCCATATGGTAGGAACCACCAGGGATGAAGGATTGTTCGCACACCCATGACGCGGGCCCCGGCGCGAGCCTCTTATTGCGCCGGGCGCATGCGCTGGGGCTGCCATTCGTAGACGATGGCACCCCTTTCGCTGCCAGCGGTCCTGGCCGAGGCGCCTCCGGCCGCCGGACGGAAAGGAAACTGCGCGCCGCAATCGCCGCAAGTGTACCGGCGCGTACGTCGCGGGTCGGCCGATAAGCCGGGTATTCCCACGTCGCCGGACAGGTCTACGAGCAGGTCCAGGTCAGCAGGAGCCCCGCAATACGGGCACTCCAGTTCGTCCTTGCCGCCCCAGATCAGCCATGTTCCGTGTGCCACCGTTCCGGCGCCAGTCTCGTCTTTCGCGTGTACGATACGTTTCACCCAGGAGCCGATGAGCACCGCCAGCACGACCAGCAGTACGAGCCCGATGACCGGCAGGCCCATGTTCAGGGCTTTGCTCAAGTTTCCGGCACGGGGAAAGACGCCGTAGAAATAGACCACTACAAAGAAGGCCAGCAACAGCGTGGAAGCCACGATGTAGGAGAGAAGCGAAGGCTGCTTCTCTTCCTTGAGCGGGGTGGGCGGAACGGCTGGCGCCGCCTTCCGCGGGTTTCGTCCGGCGGCATGCGCTACGAAACCGCGCGCCGGTCTTGCGTCTTCTTTGGATTCCGTTCGCGGAGCCGCCGGTCCTGGGGGGTCCCCGCCCGGCACGTGAATGGCCATGGGCGGGATAACGATGCGGCATCCGCACTTCTTGCACGCCCCGGCCGTCCCGGCGAATCGTTCCGGGACGCGCAGCGTTTCCCTGCAGTTCGGGCACATTACGGACAACATCGGCTGCAGCCCTTGAAAACTGTGATGGTCTGACCGCACATCTTACCGGATTCTCTGGTGGAAAGGATAGCCTTGTCGCGGGTGCAAAGAACGCGTCGCCGCCTGGCTTGGGCGCGTCCGTTGCCGGATGGTATCATTTCAAACCGTCGGTTGAAACCCCACGAAGGAATCGTCATGCACATTGCCGAAGGGATACTCGACGCCCCCGCGCTCGCCGCGGGTGCCGCCGTGACCGTTGTGGGTGTTGCGGTCGGCCTGCGCAGAATGGAACTCGAGATCATCCCCCGCGCGGCGGTGCTATCCTCGGCGTTGTTCGTGGCCTCGTTGATTCAAGTGCCCCTCGGCCCCGCGAGCGCGCACCTGACACTCATTGGCCTTGCGGGCGTTGTGCTCGGGTGGGCCGCATTCCCGGCGTTCCTTGTGGCGTTGCTGCTGCAGTGCGTCTTCTTTGGATACGGCGGCGTCGCCGTGCTGGGCGTCAACACAGCAAACATGGCGTTGGCCGCCGTGCTGTGTCGTTACGTGTTCCGGCTGCTGACGCCATCGCCTCCCGGGGGGCGCGGCTTTGCTGCCGGCTTCGTCGCGGGCGCCTTGGGCATTCTCGCGGGCGCCCTGTTTGTAAGCCTCGCGCTTCTGACCACGGGGCGCGCGTTTGCGGTGGTTGCCGCGACCGTGTTTGCGGCGCACGTCCCCGTGGCGGCCGTCGAGGGACTCGTGACGGGTTGGGCCGTAGCACTGCTGTCTAGAGTGCGCCCGGAAGTACTCTCTTCCGGGACTTGCCCGGAAGAGGAGCATTCCCTTGCCTAATCTGATCCGTATCGGCGCACTCGCCGTTCTGACGTGTGGCCTGCCGTACGCGCCGGCGTTTGCGCACAAGCTCAACATCCTCGCACAGACGGACGGCGACCGCATCACGGGGCTGGTCTATTACTCCGGCGGCAACGGCGCGTCTGGGGCGGCGGTGCATGTCATGGGGCCCGGCGGCGAGCAGCTCGGGCAAACCACAACCGACGCAACGGGCGCGTTCGCGTTCACGCCTGTGAGTGCATGCGATCATACATTCGTCTGCGAATCGGACGACGGGCATCGCGAGGAATACACGGTCCCGGCTTCCCAATTACCGGCGCGGCTGCGGGAAACGGCGCCGGCTCAGACGTCCGCGGGCGCGGATGCGCCGCCCGCCGCGGGAACGCCGGCCCTGGTGGAACAGGCCGTGGCGCGGCAAATACAGCCGCTGCGCGCGGATCTTGCGCGCAACGAGACGCGCGCGCGCCTGCGCGACATCGTCGGCGGTATCGGCTATATCTTTGGTGTTATGGGTCTGGTGTTCTACTTGAAGGCCCGTGCGCGGCTGAAAGGCGGGCCTCGTGCTTAGCGCGCCGTTCGCTGTGGGCGATTCGCTGGTTCATCGTCTGGACCCGCGCGTGCGCGTGGTCGCGGCGGCGGCGTTTGCCATTGTCGTGGCGCTGCTGCGCGCCGCGACCCCGGCCGCGTTTGCACTGGCTGTGGCGGCCGCATCACTGTGCGCGGCGCGTCTTGCGTGGCGGCCGCTGCTCGCGCGGTTCGCGCGGCTGAACGCATTCCTCGTCCTGCTCGGACTCATGCTGGCGGCGTCGGCGCCGGGAAACACCTTGTTCACCCTGGGGCCCATCGGATTTACGGACGCGGGCGCGGGCCTGGCGCTGCTGATCCTGCTGAAGACAAATGCAATCGTGGCCGCGCTGACCGCGCTTCTGGCCACGATGGACGCAACGGCCCTGGGGCACGCTCTGTGGCGGCTGAGGGTGCCGTCCAAGCTTACGTATCTGTTTCTCTTTACGGTCCGCTACCTGGACGTGCTGCACCGCGAATACTCGCGGTTGCGCGCCGCCCTGACCGCGCGCGCGTTTCAGGCGCGGTGCAACCGTCACACGCTGCGCACGCTCGGCTACCTGGTGGGGATGCTGCTCGTGCGAGCGTTCGACCGGTCGCAGCGCGTCCACGAGGCGATGTTGTGCCGCGGCTTCGCCGGGAAGTTCCCCGTCATGGCCGTGTATCGCGCGGGAGTCCGCGACGTGGTGTTTGCTTGCTGCTGGGGACTGGCCGTAGTCCTGTTGTTGGCATGGAGGTAACGTGGACGAACCGGTCATCACGCTCGAAGAGGTGCACTTCGCATATGACGCGGGGCGTCCCGTGTTGTGCGGCGTCGATTTCAGCCTGCCGCGAGGCCGGCGGCTGGGTCTGACCGGCGCGAACGGCAGCGGGAAATCGACGTTCCTCAAGCTGATTGTGGGACTGCTGCGGCCCACGCGGGGCCGCGTAGCCGTCTTCGGCGTCGAGCGCCGCGGCGAGCGGTGTTTCCTGCCCGTGCGGCAGCGGATCGGCTTCCTCTTTCAAGACCCGGACGACCAGCTGTTCTGCCCGACGGTCGAGGAGGACGTGGCTTTCGGCCCGCTGAATCAATGCAGGACGCCGGACGAAGTGCGGCGTCTGGTCCGGGACGCGCTGGACCGCGTCGGCCTCGCCGGTTTCGAGGAACGTATCACGCACCGTCTCTCGGGGGGCGAGAAACGGCTGGTCGCGCTGGCGGGCGTGCTCGCCATGCGGCCCGAAGTATTGCTGCTTGATGAACCCGTTTCGGGGCTGGACGAGGCGGCGCAACAACGCATCACTGCCATCCTCCGCGGCCTCCCTCACGAGATGATCGTCGTGTCGCACGACCAGGAATTCCTGCGCGCGATCGGGGCGGACACCATCCGCCTTCACGAGGGTAAGCTGGTCCCCTGAAGAGGACGAACGGTGCGCCGCTTCCCCCGGTGAGCCGCCCGTGATACAAGTCCGTTTTGTGGTCACAGCGCATCAAGCCACGTGCAACATGCGCACCGCTTCAGCGGCGCATGGCGCGTCGAGCGGTGCCAGACGCGATCTGCCACTCGGCACAAGCGCCATTCGCGCGGTTCGAGTGGTAGCATGGGCTTCCCGTCACCAGCGGAACAGGACCGTGGCCAAGCCGCGCGCGGGCGTCGTGACCGGGATGCCGCCGCCGGGCGTGAGCGTGATCTTGGCGCCGGCCTCCTCGTTCAAGTTGCAGAGGTGCGCTTCGCGCACGGGCGCCCCCACGCGGATGATGTCCGCGACAGGCGCATCGGATGGGTTCCAGAGCCGCACCACGCCCGCCCGCTCATCGTGCGCGGGTTTGACCGCCGTGACCACGACAGCGTTGCGTTCCAGCCACAGGAAGGACTTGGTTTCGGGCAACTGCGCTGCGCCGTGGGTGCGCACGCCGGTTTGATGCGACGCAACGAGTTGCGCGGCCGCAACCGCGTCAAACGGTCCCGCGAAGGGCAGCAACTGGTAGTCGAAGACCATCTCCTCGAGCAGCTCGCCGTCGGGTTCGCCCGAGGTGCCCGCGGTCTGCATGGTCGCGCGGAACAGCGTGAGCGCGATGCTGCGCTCGGACGTCTGTGTGACCTCGTATTCGTGCAGCCCCCACGGTGACAACAAGGCCAAGCCGCCGCACCCGTCGAGCACGCCGCAGTAGCTGGTAAACGCGCTCTCGGGGTTCACGCGCTCCTGCCACTCCGCCGTGTCCGGGGGCACTTCAATCGCGCGTTCGACCACCGCGAACGGCGTTTCGGCGAAGGACCGGCCGGACCGCGCGCCCGTCGGGAACAGGACGCGCAGCCGGTGATCGCAGACCGTGTTCCGGATTACGGTGCGCACGCGCAGGCACGGGTTGTGCTTTTCCACGGTGAGGAAATCGACAATGCGCAGCGGAGTCCGGTCATCGGACCGATGGTAGTGCGGCTTTTCCAGCCTGCGCGGGAGCAGGAACTCGCGCTCGATGCGGAACACCGTGCGCAGCGGCCCATCTTCCTCGACAGCCGTGGCGACGCTGTTCCCCGGCGAACGGAACACGATGTCGTCGATGAGCGGACCTCGGGTCCAGCCGTCGCCGGAATCCCCGCAGTCCTCGTAGAGAAACAGGCCGTCGAAGACACGGGCCGAGCCTTCATGCCGGAGGCAAGCCGTACCGTCGTGCCGCACCTCCAGCGCGACAAGACCGTTGGCCGCGGTGAGCGGCCCGGTGCGCAAACTGCCGAAGGTGCGCGTGGCCGCGTGCGTGCCCTCGACCCGGATGCCCATATAACCGCCCGGCGGCAACTGGAGTTCCACGGCGGTGTGGTAGATGTCGGCCTGCGCGGTATGCTTGCGCCCGATGCTGTTGAGATGCTTGAACGCGGCGCCGCGCTCGATGCGCACGTGCTGATACGGTAGGCGCCGCCCGGCGTCGTCGAGCAGGTAGAACTTGTTTACGCGCTCGGAAGCGGCGAGCGCGTCGATGAAGCAGTACCCGGTCTTTTCGCCGAAATCGGCTGGGAACGGAATCGCGATGTTGACGATCTCCTTGCGCGCAAAGGGTAGCGGGTTGTGCACGACGACGTTCTTCCAGGCGTCGCCGTCAATGGCCGCGCCACCCACATGCGCCGTCGCGCGCCGCACCACGCCGTCGCCAATCAACTCGCACTGGTCGAAGCGGTAGCGCATGTCGCGGTGCACCTGGTCGATGCTGCAGCCGCAGATGGAGTCGTGGGGGTGATTCTTCATGAGGAAGGTCCACGCGCGGTCCAGATAGCTCAACACCGGCGCGCCGCCCGCGAGCATTTGGAACAGCGCCATCGGCTCCCCCCACTTTTCAAGCAGAGCCTGGCATTGCCCGTTCCGCTTCTTGACAGGATAGCGGGACGAGAGCGTATGCACGATGAGGTACTGGTACAGGCGGTCGTGGGTCCGGCACGGCTGGCGCAACTCGCCTTTGCGCTCCGGCAGTTCGCTCTCGTGACGGAGCAGTTCCGCGCCGTAGTCCTCGAGCGTGCCCCAGACGAATGCAATGTCCGGGCGCGACTGCTGCAGCGCCCGAAACAGTTCCGGCATCCGCGGGTCAGGCCGCTGGTGGTCGACCGCGTCCAGGAGCAGCACGAAAGGAGCCGGTGCCCGGTTCTTTTCGGTCTCGAAATACGGATCAAACAGCTCCCGGACCTTCTCCACCTCATATGCCGCGCCTTCCAGCGGGTGACGGACATGGAGCAGAAACGGCGTATACCCGCCATGGTCCTTGAGCTTGTGCGTGACCATGCGCGACCCGTCGGGCCCTACCCAGACGAACTGAGCCGGGTACTCCTCGTCCTGCGTGCCGCGCCAGCAGATGCCGCAACGCAATCCGAAACCCGCCATGATCATGGGTAGCGCGGCGATGTGGCCGAACTGATCCGGCGTGTAGGCGAACTGCGCGGGTTTCACGCCGAAATCGCGGCAAATCCGCGCGCCTTTCATCAAATTGCGCACGAAGCTCTCGCCGGAGATGAGCCATTCGTCGGGCAGGTTGTACCACGGTCCGACCAGCAACCGCCGATCGCGCAGAAACCGCATCAGCCGTTCGCGCTGTTCCGGACGGACGTACAGGTAGTCCTCAAGCACGATAGTCTGTCCGTCGAGGTGAAAGCACCGGTATTCAGGGTCGCGGTCCATCAGGTCCATGACTTCGTCAATAAGTTCGACGAGCCACATGCGGAATTCCTGAAACGGCTCGTACCATTCGCGGTCCCAATGCGTCCCCACGCAGTAATAGGCTTTCATGAACAGACTCCCGGGATAGAGGCCACCAGAATGCGGGCAAGTCTACGTACCCGGCATGCCCCGGATCAACGGCCGAACGCAACCGGGCGTCTCCCCGCGCTCGGTTCGCGCGCGAGCACGAGCAGGAGGCGGGACGTGATAGAATGTTTTCATCGACAGCAGTGGATGGAAGGGGACACGACTATGAAGCCGATATTGATTCCACAACCGAAGTCCTTGCGGCTGGACGGGGGGCAATTCCGGTCGCCGCGCGCGGGCAGCATCGCCATACCCTGCGCGTCGTGGCTGCCCGCGGCGGAGGCGCTGCGCGCACTGTTTCCGGGCTACGCGCTCTATGCCAACGCCCCGGGCCTGCCGAACACGGTGCGCCTGTTTCTGAACCGCAAATTACAGCCGCAAGGCTATACGCTGGACATCAGCGCCGAAGGCATCTTCATCGAGGCCGCGGACCCCGAGGCCGCGCGGAACGCCGTGCGCACGCTCGCACAGGTATCACGACAGGCGCAGGGCGGCGCACTGCCCGCGCTGCAGATCAAGGACTGGCCCGACTTCCCCGTGCGCGGCACGATGCTGGATCTCTCGCGCGGCCGCGTGCCGAAGACAGAGCGTCTTGAAGAATGGGCCGCAACGCTTGCGGACTACAAGATCAACCATTTGCAGCTGTACATCGAGCATACGTTCCGTTATCGCGCTCACCCGCTTGTCGGCAAAGGCGCATCGCCGCTGGACGCGGCGGAAGTGCTGCGCCTCGACGCCCATGCGCACGCGCGGGGCGCCGAACTGATCCCCGCCCTTCCCTGTTTCGGTCACATGGAGAAACTGCTGAAGCACGCGCCGTACCGCAACCTCGCGGAGGACTGGGGCATCGGCCGTTACGCAGCCCCCGACGCGGATGAGGCGCTGCGCGGTTTCAAGGAAAGGGCCTGGACCATCTCGCCCGCGAACGCGGACACGTATCCGTTCCTGCACTCGCTGTTCGCCGAACTGTTGCCGTTGTTCCGGTCGGATCGCGTCAATATCTGCTGCGACGAAACCTTCGACCTTGGCCTCGGCCAGAGTTACCTCATGGCCGCCATGAGAGGAAAGGGCAACGTCTATTTCGACCATGTGGTAAAAGTCGCCGAAATGATGAAACACCTCGACAAACGCGCCATGTTCTGGGGCGACGTCATCCGTCAGTACCCGGAACTCATCCCGCAGCTGCCCAAGGACCTCGCCGTGCTCGATTGGGGTTACGGGGCCAACCACGATTTCGACGCGATCGGCGATTTTGCGGTCGCCGGCCTGGAATGTTACGCCTGCCCGGGCACATCCTCGTGGGTCAGTCTGTTCCCGCGGCTGCATGAGTCCGCCGCCAATATTGCGGGTTTCGCGCAGGCCGGGCGGCGCCACGGCGCGGCGGGGCTCATCAATACGGACTGGGGCGACGGCGGTCATTACAATTTCATGGAGTACTCCTGGTACGGGTATCTCTTCGGCGCGGAGCAAGCCTGGAACACGAAAGCGGATCGCGCCAGCTTCACGCGCCGTTTCTGCGCCGTTCTGCTGGGGCACGACGCCCCGGAACTCGCGGAAGCCATCGACACGCTCGGCGCGATATCGCACTTGTCGGTCGAGGGCTATTACCAGAGCGTGTGGCGGCATATCTTCTTCGCCACGCCGACCGACCCGCTGTTCAACGGCGAAGAGCGCCGTGGTTTCGCCTTCCTGGACGGCCGCATCACGCCGGTCGCGGTCGCGCTGGACGCGCAACTCGGTGAGGAAACGCTCGCCGCACTGGACGATGTCCGCGCCGTGCTCGCCAAGTATGCCGCCAAGAAAGGCGACCCCCTCGGCCTGCTGCCCTACTGGGTGTTTGCCGTGGACACGATGCGCCACGCGGCGCGCAAGCTGGCCGTACGGGGACCGGGCGGTCGCGGAAAGGCCGAAGGGCTCCGGGCGTTGCGCCGGGAGATGTTGGGCCTGCTGGAGCGCTTCGAGGAACTCTGGCTCGCGCGCAACCGGCCATCGGAACTTCGGATCGCGCGCGCGTTGTACCGGAAGACCCTGTAACCCGGACGCCGGCGGTTCGACGCCATGTAACGATTGTCCGACAGCGGTTTTCCGCACAGTGGCGCGGCAATCTCCCTGATGTTACGATAGTCTTCCGCTGCAACACGGGATAGGGAGCGCCACAGCCGATGTCCTTGACACGGGAATTACTGAAACGGGTTCTGCCGAGACGGTGGGTCGCCTCGGTACGTTTGGCCAAGTCGATAGGTCCGCGCCTCGACGCGCTGGAAAAGCAATCACTCCTCCTGAATGCGTATATCGCGCGTGAGGCGTATCCGCATCTGATGCCGGTCACGCCGGACGCCGCAGCCTTCAACCGGCATGAGATCAAGGTCTATTCGCAAAACGGCGAGGACGGCCTGATTCTGAACCTGTTCTCAACGATAGGCGTGCGCAACCGCTATTTCGTCGAGTTTGGCTGCGGCAACGGCTCCGAGTGCAACACGGCAAACCTGTCCGTGAATTTCGGCTGGCGCGGCCTGCTGCTCGACGCCGACGACGCCAGGATTGCGCAGGCGCGGGCCTTCTATGAGCGCATGCTTGGCCCGCGCGCGGGAAACGTGCGCATCGCGAACACGCGGGTCACCGCGGAGAATATCAATGACACGTTGCGGCGCCAGGTGCCCGAACGCGAAATCGACCTGCTGTCCATCGACATCGACGGGAACGACTACTGGGTCTGGCGCGCCATCGAGGCCGTCGAACCCCGCGCGGTAGTCATCGAGTACAATTCGGTATTCGGGCCCGAGCGCGCGCTGACGGTCAAGTACGACCCGGAATTCCGCCGCTGGGCGAAACATCCGAGCGGGCTGTATTTCGGCGCGTCGCTGGCCGCGCTGGTGAAACTGGGCCGCGCCAAGGGGTACCGGCTCATCGGCTGCGACCGCCAGGGCGTCAACGCGTTTTTTATCCCCGATCACGTCGACGGGTTTCCCGAGGTCCCGCCGGAAACAGCCTATTTACCCAACAACGATCGCGTGCTCGGCCTGGTCACGCCGGACCGCTTCCGCGAGATCGAGCACCTTCCCTTCGTGGAAGTGTAAGCGAGAGCAGCAGCCGGAGTTATGGGCATGATTATCGGTGTGGACGGACGCCCCGCGAACGAGGCGAACCGCGCCGGCATTGGCCGCCTGTGCCACAATCTGCTGCGCGCGCTGCCGCCGCTGCTCGGGGACGACCGCCTGCGCGTCTACCTCGACGCGCCGCCACGCGACGATTTCCCGATTACGCCCGAGCAGGCGGAGTTCCGCGTGCTGCACCGCCGGCGCATCTGGACCCAGCGCGTGCTCGCCCGGGAACTGCGGCGTGATCCGCCAGATGTGTTCTACTCGACGACGTTGCAGCTTCCGGCGCGGCGCGGATGTCCCGGCGTGGCAACGGTGCTCGATCTGGCCTTCTACGATTTCGGCGCGTATTTCCCGTGGCGGCGCCGCATGCGCGCGCGCGTCGAAGCGCGCCTGGCCGTCTCCCGGGCGACACACCTGATTGCCATCAGCGAAGCTACAAAGGCCGGAGTCCTGCAACGGTTCGGCCTGCCCCAGGAACGCATAAGTGTCGCGTATCCGGGTGTCGCGGAAGGCTTCCGGCCACGGGACAGCGCAGACGGAGGCGTACAGGCCCGCGCCCGCTTCGGGCTGCCGGAACGCTACGTGCTGTACGTGGGCCGCCTGCAGCCGCGCAAGAATCTCGTCCGGCTGGTTCATGCATTCGAGCGTGTTCTGGCGCGGCGGCCCGAACTGCCGCACGGACTGGTCATCGCGGGCGGCGCCGGCTGGATGGAAAAAGGCCTTCACAAAGCCATCGCGCGGAGCCCCGTGAAACCGCGCATCGTGCAACCGGGCTATGTCGATGAGGCGGACCTGCCCGGGCTCATGGCCGGGGCCGATGTATTGGCGCTTGTGTCTCTCTGGGAAGGGTTCGGGCTGCCGCTGCTCGAAGCCATGCACTGCGGCACGCCGGTGCTCGCCTCCAACTGCTCGTCCCTGCCCGAGGTCGCCGGCGAAGCGGGCGCGCTCGTCGATCCCTATGACGTAGACGCCATCGCGGCCTCGCTGGAACGCCTGCTGACCGACGATGCATGGCGCGCCCAGAAAGCGCAGGCCGGCGCGGCCCGCGCGCGCCAGTTCACGTGGGAGCGTTTTGCGGGACAAGTCCTCGCGGCGTTGCGCCGGACCGCCGCCAGACATCCACTCTAGCGTGTCTGCGGAGCGCGTCGCGCACCTTGCCGCCGCCGACTTGGGCCCGGCTTGATCCGGCTGGACGGGGCGAGTACATTTCGCACTTTGACACCTCCTTAAGGGTAAGGGGAGAACGCCATGGACCAGAAAGGCAAGCGGCTTCGCATCGTCAATGCGATGGCTCCCATACGCATCTGCGATTTGGGCGGGTGGACCGACACGTGGTTCGCGGAGACAGGCGCCGTGTTCAACATCGGCGTCTACCCCTACGCCGAGGTCCAGATCTACGTGCACGAAACGCCGCCCGGCAAACAGCGCAAGATCACGATCCATGCGGAGAATTTCGGCGACCGGTACGTGCTTGACCCGGGCCCAATCGAATACGATCGTCACCCGCTCCTGGAAGCCTGTGTCGATATCATGGAGATTCCGGAGAACTTGTCCTTCGAAATCAACCTGTATTCGAGCGCGCCTGCGGGTTGCTCGACCGGCACGTCCGCCGCGGTGAGCGTGGCCCTGCTCGGCGCGCTCGACCTCCTGTCCAAGGGCCGCATGACGCCCCACGAAATCGCGGCCACGGCGCACCGCGTCGAGACGGAGAAGCTCGGGCTGCAATGCGGCATTCAGGACCAGATTTGCTCGGCCTACGGAGGCATCTGTTTCATCGAAATGTTCGCTTATCCCCGCGCGTCCGTGTCGCAGATCGTCGTATCAAACAGTATCTGGTGGGAATTGGAACGCCGCATTGTGCTGGTATACCTGGGCCGCACGCATTCCTCGAGCGATATCCACAAGCAGGTCATCGCACGGCTGGAAGCCAAGGACGCGGACAAATCGGTGCTGGCGCCGCTGCGCCAGGCCGCGCATGACGGGAAAGATGCCGTGTATGCCGGCGATTTCAACGCGCTCGGCCGCGCCATGGTCAAGAACACGGAAGCGCAGATAAGGTTGCATCCCGGCCTCGTTTCCGAGGCGGCGCAGGCGGTCATCGGCATAGCGCGCGAACACAATTGCATCGGCTGGAAGGTGAACGGCGCGGGCGGCGAAGGGGGCTCGCTCACGATCTTGTGCGGACCTGAGAGCGAGAGCAAGCGCAGGTTTATCGAGGCTCTGCTATCGCTGGACGAACGCTTCCGCGTCATCCCGACCTATCTCTCGCGCACCGGCCTGCGCTGTTGGGAGACGCAGGTGTAGTATTCGGGCGGCATTGGCAAGCCCGCGGATTACCGTATGGATACGATTCAGGCCTATGTGTTTGACTTGGATGGCACGCTCATCGACTCCGAGATCCTCTGGGTCGAAGCGACGCAGGCGCTGCTTCAAGAATACGGATATGACGCGCCCTTCAAAGACGTGCTCGACATCGTGTACGGCCGCGCATGGCATACGATCTACGACATGCTCGAGCAGCGGTATCCCCGCCTGCCGTTTCCCGTCGAAACCCTGACGCCCGAACTTGAGAAGCGCTTCGCGCCCTTGCGCGACAGCCGCGACATTCGCATCCCCGGCTCGATTGCGCTGTTGAAACGCCTGGCCGCGGCATACCCCGTTTGCATTGTCTCCGGCTCTTACGTGAAGGACATCCGGCACGCCATCACGCTGGCGGGCATTGGCGAGTACGTGTCCTTTTATTTGGGCAGCGAGCATTTCGCGCCCGGCAAGCCGGACCCGACGTGTTACCGCATGGCCTCCGAGCGGTTCGGCCTGCCGCCACGGGCCTGTCTGGCCTTTGAAGACTCCACGGCGGGCATCCACGCGGCGAAAGACGCCGGTCTTCGCTGCGTGGCGCTGGCCCGCCCGAACCGGCCCGCCCAGGACGTGTCGCGCGCGGACCTCGTCCTCGACGACCTCGATAGATTCACCCCGGGTCTGGTGCAGTAGGCCGAATCCGCCAAACAAGGCCTTGTCTTTCAGGCTTCGTCACGGCGTCTTGAGCAGGAATTCCTGGATCAGCATCCACGCGGCTTCGTCGCAGGCCTTGGCGGAGAGTCCCACGTCGTCATCCTGATTGGCCGCGGCCAGCACAGCGAAATGCCGTTCCTGCGAGAGCCATGCCACGGCGTAATTCATGGTGTTCGTGCCGGCGTGCGTCAGCGCGGCGCCGCCCGCCCAATCGCGCCTGCAAACGACCCAGCCGCCGGCGTAGTCGCCGCCGAAGAACGGCGTGTGCAGGTGTTCCAGGGTCTCCGGACGCAGCAGAGAAACGCCGCTTGCCGGGCCGCCGGCGTGCAAGGCGGCAAACTTCGCCCAGTCAGCCAAGCTGCAATGCATGCATCCCCCGGGCGCGATCACCGCGGGATTGTCGCTCAATGGCCCCGGTGCGACAAGTTCCCGGCGGCCCTGAACGACCTTGTGTTGCCAAGGCTGGTCCACGAGATCGGGGCTGCCCATCGCGCCGAAGCCGGCGGAGGTCATGCCCAGCGGCGCGCACACGCGGTCGATGATCAATTGTTCCCAGGCGGTATCGGTGACGCGTTCCGCGATGGCGCCGAGAATGGCATAACCCGCATTCGCGTAGAGGTACTTCGCGCCCGGTTCCGCTTCGGGAGGCTGCCTGAGCATCATACGGACATACGCTTCGCGCTGTTCGCGCGGCGTGCCTGGAAGCCGGTGCAAAGATAGAAACGTCTCCCCTTTCGGCCAACTCTCGCCCGGAAGGCCGCCACGATGCGCCAAGAGGTGGTCGACGGTGACTCGCTGATAGCCCGGCTGCATCTCCGCGACAAGTTCGGGGAAGACCTCCGGCATGGACGTATCCCAGCGCAGCGTGCCCTCTTCGACGAGCCGCCCGATAAGCGTCGCGGTTACCGCCTTCGTGCATGAGCCCAGATGAAAGCAATCGCCGGGCGTCACGGCGACGTCGCCGCCGTACTTGCGCACGCCCGTAACGCCCAGCGCGATGAGTTCGCCGTCGCGCACCACCGCCGCGCCGAGCGCCGGAAGGTCGTATTGCCTACGAACAGGCTCCAGTTGCGCGGCCAGATTCGCACATTCCGCCCCGGCCGCAAAGGCGCGCGCACATAAGATTCCCGCAAGCCACACGGCATGCCCGCGGCATGTGGGACCAAGCCGGCCTGACACGTTAGTGTTCCAGGCGCTTGCGGCGCGCCTCGAGGTCGTAACCGCTTTCGCGCAGGCGCCGCAGCGTCTCCTGTTCGCTGCGAAGCACCTCGTCAATAGCCGCAGGAAGGTCGCTCAGAATCTCAAGGGGAATGGACACCACGCCGTTGCAGTCCGCATGGAGCAGGTCGCCCGGACGCACCTGGAACCGTTCGATTGCGTTCGAGACAGTCGGGCCGTCGGCATTCAAGAACGCATTCCATAACGCGGGCGGCAGGTCTTCGGGCATATCGCAAGACAATCCGGGTTTACGCGGACGGCATCGGGAGCGCAAAAAGTCGCGCGACGGATAGCCCTCCGATAATGAGAAGAATGATGAAGAACCACATCGCAATACCGCCGATGGGAAAGACTTCGTGGAACAGCCGGACCTTGACCGTGATGACCGGAAGGCTCACGATGTCAAGAAAGCTGAAGGATTCCCGCTTGCCAATGGCGATCCAGAACTTGCCGTCGTCTCCCTGCGGCGCGTAGCCGGCGACATAATAGCGGCCGGCCGTTTCGAGGGTGAGATTCTTGTCGGGAAATTGCCAGGACGTGGTGCCGGTAAACGGCTCGTAGAACTCGTTCGGCTCTTCGCCGTCCGTCGGGAACACGTAGGCGCCGTAGCCTTCGGGAATCTCAAAGGGCAACTGGACCTGTGGCAACCCCGGGCCGACCAGCGCCATGGCGGGGCGATAGTCTTCGAGCCGACCGAGTTTCGGCACCCCCATCTGCAGATAGAGCGGCGTGTTCGCGGTCACTTCGAATGTCAACCAGATTTCCGGGTTCCCGGCGGTGCGCCGGTGATAGGCGACCTGCGAGATGTCGACGGATTCCGTCTCGAGCGCGTCTTCGAGAGACGTGGGGCCGCCGTCAATCACAATTGGCTTATGTGCGGCGGCAGGAAACGCGACACCCAGGACGGCCACGAGGCAAACCACAAACGTACGCATGACCAGCACCCCTTCTTACTGCTCCTATGGTTTCACTTGATGCGGCAGACGAATCCGCAGCACGTTTCCGTCTCGTTCGACGGACATCACGTGTAACCCCTTCGTCGCGGGGCCCGCCAGGATCTGTCCCGTGAAATCGTACGTGGATTTGCCCACGCTGCAGCATT